>JBDRTM010000559.1:0-13260 GCA_043824065.1 Planctomycetota bacterium
AATTAACCTATGAACTATGAACTATGTACCACGAAATACGAGATACGCTTCACGCTATCCGCTGTACGCTATCCGCTGTACGCTATCCGTCATACGCTATACGCTACGCTCTATACGCTATACGCTGTACTAAATATGCAAAACAAACCCAATTTCCGAAAGGCCAAAATGAACGCAAATGTCTTTATCACAAAGGATTATGAAAATAAACACAATTGGACAATTGGTCAAAACAAACCCAATTCAAACCCAATCAAACCCAATTTCCGAAAAGCCAAAATGAATATAAACTCACTTATAACAAAGGGTTACAGAAAAAATGATGATTTTTCAGTCCGAATAAACAAACCCAATTTCGTTAAAGGCCCAAAATGAGCGCAAACTTATATGTCACAAAGGATTATGAAAATGAACCGCCTTCCGGCCCCAAAAAAACAAACCCAATTCAAACCCAATTTCTTCAAAGGCCAAAATGAGCTTAAAATCGCTTGCCAAAAAATCCGGCCACACCCGGGTTCACGCTTAATTGGTGCGGGACTATTGACAGATTTGAAAATTTTAGTTACTGTACAAAGCAGACATAGATGAAATCAAAACTGTGCTTAGCTTTTGAAAGGAGAATTTTGAAATGAAAAGACGAGAGTTTCTGACGGCAGCGAGCCTTGCCGGGATAGCAGGTATGAGTTCTTTGGCGGCGGCGGCAGAGGGTGATGACGGCAAACAAGAATATTTAGAGTTCAGACAATATCGTCTGCACGTTGGTACGAAGAAAAATCTTCTCGGTGATTTTCTGCGCAATGTGGGAATACCCGCGATGAACCGCATAGGAATTGGGCCGGTCGGCATCTTCAATGCGATGTATGGACCCAACAGTCCGACGCTTTATGTTCTGCTTGTACACAAATCTTTGGACTCGGTAGTGAGTTCAGCTTCGCTTTTGATGGCGGATAAAGAGTATCGAAAGGCGGGGGCTGAGTTTATCAATGCGCCCTTGTCCGAGCCGACATACGTGCGAATGGAAAGTTCGCTGATGGTGGCTTTTAAGGATATGCCGAAACTGGAAGTGCCGGAAAAGGGAAGGCGGATTTTCGAGCTTCGGACCTACGAAAGTCACAGCATCAAGGCGGCCAAGAAGAAGATTGAAATGTTTAATGAGGGCGGCGAGATAGCGATTTTCAAAAAGACAGGCTTGCGGCCGGTGTTCTTCGGCGAGACGTTAATAGGCCCGCAAATGCCGAATCTGACCTACATGCTGGCCTTTGAGAATATGGCCGACCGCGACAAGAAATGGAGTATTTTCGGCGGCGACCCGGACTGGAAGAAACTAAGGGCCGATACCGCTTATAAGGACACTGTCTCCAATATTACCGACATAATCCTGCGACCGGCGGGATATTCGCAGATATAATTACCATGGGTGAGTAGAATAAGTGAGCTAACTTCTGCCACAGGTAAGTTTGGAGTGCCTAAAGTCCGATTTTCGTTTAACGTTGTCGATGCTCGTATGGATGCTCGCCCTGGAAACTCGAAGCTCGTATTTGCCGAGTTTCCAGCTTCGAGTTTCCAGTTTCTGCCGTAAGGCATCCTGCGGAGATACCAGTTTCGACAACGACAAACAAGCTTCTACAACTGGGTAACTTTAGCTCACTTTAGGCACTTTCCTGATAACCAATTAACGCGTGGCTGGTTTTGTTCCGAGGATTTGGAGGGTCTCTCCAATAACCGGTAAGGTTTTGGTTGTAACCTTCGGGTCGTAAAAATCGCCGACTACCTCAATTCGCACAACAGCCCGCCCAAGACCTTCGGTAAGAGACTGCCAAATGGAAGGGTCTGCGGTGGCAAGACGCCGGCCACGGGCGATAAGAACCAAATCGACATTTCGTGTTTTCAGGTCCATCCGGCCTGAGCCGTAAAAGGCAACAGTCCGGCCGGACAGGTCGAGCTTCTTAACAAGCAGGTCATCGCGCCTGATATATGAATCAAGGAACATCTGGTCAAAAGCGAAGTCTTTCGACTCGGTCAGTTTCAATACCTGCAAGAGTTTAGCCAGGGGCGAAAGTTGCCCGACCTGCATATCGCTGATTGCGAGTCTGCATGTGCCGATACGTGAGGATCTGTCGCCAAGGCGGGCATTGACGCTCAATGAGCCATTCATTTTTCCACTCGTATAGCCGTTATCAGGGGTCTCTTTGACTTTTGTGTCCGACAGAAATTGTTTTAAGTCAATATTGTTAAAACCTATCCGCAGCAGATACTCTGAAGCTCCGTCGGTCGGTTGTTTGAGCTCGAATCTTCCTGTCGATTTTCCGCCGTAACACTCGGCGATTAAATCCTCAGCTGACCAACGCCGCAGGTCAGGGTCATAAAAGATATCAGCTCTTAAATTAGTGAAAGATTTGCCCTGAATCCTGAGCGTGCCGCCATCAAAAGCAGCCTGGCAATTACTAAGACCGTCGCCGGTTTTATACAAACCTTTTGTTCTCAGTATCGCATCCAATTCAGTTTCGGCATCGGATAATTTGAAACTACAGTTTTTGAATCTGATATCGCCGGTGAAATCAACGGACTTTTGCCCGTCATCTGTGAGGAATACCCGGATATCCTCGAAATCCAGATCAAACCGGCCGGTAGGCGAGAGACTGCTGTATAAGGGCTGAATATGTTGTGGCAGGGCCGTGCCGAGACACTCGTCGAAGAAAATGTCGTTAGCCGAGAGCTGCAAAAGGGCACTACTGAAAACATTGTCAGCCAAAGTTATTTGGCCATTCAGTTTTATGGTCGAGGCCTCTCCGAAAGGAGTCTCTGGGACTGCTGTTAGCGGAACATCATCACCTAAAGTTGCAGTAATGTCCTTAAGCGTGATACTGTCTTTTGTTATCAACAAGGTACCGGTGATGTCTCTTAAGGGATAGGGAAACTGCGGGAAATTGGCGCTGTCACCCAGGCAATCCACAGTTATCCTGTAATCAAGGGGTTCTGTAAGGCTCTCTTTGTTCAAATCGGCGCTGAGATTTAGTTTGCCCTGTGGTTTTAATTCGGCGACGATTTCCTTCATTGACTCAGGCAACAGAACAAATAAATCATTGTTCAACCGCACCTGTTCAAAATCCAGCGACAGGCGATAGCAGAACTCCTGGTTTTTCTGGTCCGGCCAAATTCGGCCGGTCAACGAAACCAAACCATCGCCGTACCGACCGGAGAAGTTTTTGACAGTTATCAAATCAGGTGTAAAAACGGCATTGGCCGATATATTTGAGAAAGGCGACGAAAATATGTCGAACTTCAAAGAAGCTTTTTTGAAAGACAAATCGGCTGTAAAAGTCGCGGGTTCCGACCCCTGTGACGAAACCTTTACCCAGCCATCGGCCAGACCGGTGGGCTGGATTCGATTGTATAAATTCTTTTGCCTGTCCGGCAGCGCCGCCTCCAGTGTCGAATCGAGGGGAATATTGTTTACCTTGATCGACACATCATATATCGAGCTATTGGCGCTGTCGGTTGCTACTTCGCCATTCAAGGTTATTTTACATTCGTTTACCTGCGAAACCACATCCGAAAGGATTACATTACCGCGGTCGAAAAAGAGCCGGCCGGTAAGATTTTTTAATGGATAAGGAAAATGCCGATATATAGCTTCTGCCCCGCGTGGTTCGACTGTTAATTTTTTTTCCTTGTCCGCTTGTGAGCGTCGGCTGAGCCGGTAATCTATCGCTGCAAACCCCGCGGGTGAAAAAGCCAGCCAGGATTCCTTCTGTTTTGTGCTTAGCGCATTATACAGGTCATTATCCAAAGCGACATTGTCGCTTGTAATCCGGATTTGATACTTCCAATCCGGGCCAAAGTCCCGGCTCCAGCCATTAAAGAAAAGCTCAACGTCTCCGTGCTTACCGTTTAGATTGCTCAGCGCCACGCTATTTTTTGTAAAATCTATCTGGCCGACCAGGTGCTCTACCGTGTACGGTAACTTATAGTAGCAAAACGCAACATCCTTACAATAAACTTTGCCGGCCAACGCACTTTCGCTCAGCCGGTTTAAATTGCCCGATGCCTCAAGGTCAATATCTATTAGTCCATACGGCTGGTACTGGTTGAAAAATCTTTGTAGAGCTGCAAATGGGCTGGACCTCTCCAAAAAAGCCGGCCCGAGCAATGCAAATTTGTCCAGCGCCGGACTACGTTTGGATTGCAAATCTTTTATCCTTAGCTTTAGCGAGAAGGTGTTTTCCTGGTCATACTTCAACTCAGCGGCCAAGATGTCAATTATCCAGGCCATCTCAAGCTCAGGGACATCTACGGACGAAATTCCGCCTGCAATCGTAACGGTGCCCGGCTTCCAAAACCCGGTCAGGCGGCTTTGGCCATAACCGAAAGCCATCGTGGCTGTCGTTATATCGAAGCTGTAGCCGTCTTGCGTTTGGTCATCGAATCCAAACCTCGCATTAACAGGTACTGAAACAGCAACTTTTACCTGCCCGTTTGAAATCTTGCTATATTGCAGTGTTCCCGCTTGGAGATGAACACGCGGCATTTTGCCGGAGGTTCCTTGAGGAGGCTTGATTTTAAGTGCCGATAAATTCCACCAGCCCGAATCCAAATCGTATTGGGCGTTGAAAACAAAATCATTGACATCTATAACTTTTAACCTGGGCCGCAGCAACAATAAGCTGCTTAGACTAAAGCGTGCATATACCGTTTTGGCCTTAAGTATAGTATCATCACGCCTGTTAGTCGAAGACCCCTTCCCATAGGGGGGAGCGTGCGTTTCCGCATCCCTTCGCTTCCTGTATGGGCTGATTACAAGCTCTTTGATGAGGACCGAACCGTCGGTGTGAAAATTAACCGATCCGGTTTTTATCTTTGTGTTGGTCAGCTCAGCAATCTGTCCCAAGGCGATGTGGCATAAAGCTCGGCCTGCCAGGATAAAAAAAAGCCATAGAAGAGCGGCCAGAATCAACACTTCCACAAGCCAGCGAGTTACACTTTTGAGTTTCAAGTTTTGAATTTTGAGTCGGGCCATAAAGAACGCAAATAATTTTGAGTTTGTAGCCGTAGGGTGGGGCTTGCCCCACCAAGACTCTGTTTGGTGGGCTAAAGCCCACCCTACGCCTTCCAACTAACTACTCTATTCGTCAATCAATCACCACTTGCTTTAATCGCCTTATCCGCAATATCCCGGCGGCAATAAGCACCGTCGAATTTTATTTTATCTACTGCTCTATATGCCTTTTCCTTCGCGTCTCGGATTGTCTGTCCCAGGGCGGTTACGCCTAAGACTCTTCCGCCGTTGGTAACAATATCCCCGTCCATATCTTTGGTGCCTGCGTGGAATACAATAACGTCTTCGAGCTGTTGGGCTTCTTGAAGTCCGACTATTTTTTTGCCTTTTTCATAATCGCCCGGATAACCGCCTGAAGCCATCACCACACAAACCGCCGGCCTCCGGTCCCATTCGAGGGTAATCCGGTCTAATGTGCCGTTGCAGACAGCCAGAAGAACTTCCAGCAAGTCGCTTTTCAGCCTTGCAAGAATCGGCTGGGTTTCGGGGTCGCCGAAGCGCACGTTAAATTCCAGCACTCTCGGTCCACCGCCGGTAATCATAAGCCCTGCGTACAAGATGCCTTTGTATGGCGTGCCGTTTCGATTCATACCATCGACCACCGGCACAAGAATTTCACGCGTAATCTGATTCATCAAATCCTCAGTAACCACAGGTGCGGGACTGTAAGCGCCCATTCCACCGGTGTTGGGCCCGGTGTCACCGTCGCCGATGGGCTTGTGGTCCTGCGACGATTCCATAAGATAGATATTGCGCCCGTCCACAAAGGCAAGTATCGAGGCCTCTTCGCCGAGCAGTTTATCTTCGACGATGATTCTGTCACCCGCCGGGCCGAATACTTTGTCGCACATTATCTGTTCAGCCGCTAAGATTCCATCCGCAGGGTCATCACAGACAAAAACACCTTTGCCCTTGGCAAGGCCTGCGGCTTTTACGACCACCGGTTCGTCCCTGCTTGCGATATATGCTTTGGCATCGCTGAATCTATCGAAGGTTCTGCCCTCAGCCGCGGAGACGGAGCTGGAGCGCATCAGCTGCTTTGCAAATGCTTTATCCGCTTCGAGCTGAGCGGCCTCGGCGCTTGGGCCGAATGCCTTTATACCGGCAGCTTCAAACGCATCGACCAGACCTGCTGCAAGAGGGTCCTCCGGGCCGACCACCACAAGACCGACATCATTCTGACGTGCAAAGTCCAGAAGCTCATCCGCATCATCAGCACCGATAGGAATATTCTGTCCGCATTGTGCTGTGCCGGGATTGCCCGGTGCTATGTAAAGTTTAGTTAAATCTTTCGATTGAGCCAATTTCCAGGCGATTGCATGCTCACGTCCGCCACTACCAATTAAAAGTACGTTCATCTGCCACCTAAATAATTGATTCCGCCCAAAGACGGCGGGTCTTCGATATTGATTATTGATTATTTACTATTGATTATTTGATTTTCTTTTTTTCTATCCGCTAACAACTGTATGCAAGCAAAAGTTTAACAGAGGCAGCGGGTCTGCTCAGGCCGCCACTTTAAATTTAGAGTAAGTGCCTGGAGGTTCTTATCTTTCCTGGCCCCAGAGTTTAACGTCGTCGAATTGGCCGGTGTCGTCAAACGAGCCAACGCCGACCCTGCCCCATTCGAAGCGATGGTCAACAGCAGTCATTATCGGTTCAGGCCCGTCGTCAAAAAAGACCTTAATCGTGCCTTCTTCGGCGTCACGCACTAAGCGCACGGTGTGCCAGTTATCGTCCCACTTTGTCCCCTCGGTTCGTGTTGTTGCAATCGATACGCGCTGCTCGGCATCAACAATAAAGATGGAGTTCGCGTTAGCATCGGCTATGTTGGCAATATGCACGTAATAGAAATTCGATGGGTCCTGATGTCCAAAAAACAGGCACATATCTCGATGGCCATAGTCCTTCGTCGTAGAGCGCATCTTCACCTCCAGCACAAAGCTGCCGACAACATAATTCCGAACAAGGTTAATGTTGAAAGGCGAGCGGACTCGTGGCTCATATTCGCTCTGTTTATACAGGGCCAACACCTTGCCATCGTGTCCGGGTTCGATTCGCCACGCGAATGAGTCGGTTGCCTGCCAGTCGCCAAGCCTACCGTCCTCAAAGTCCGCCTCGAACAACAGCGGCATTTTCTCACCGCCGCCTATACCAGCCAGTCCGTTACACCCGGCCGCCACAGCCAGCAGCATTAGTAAAACAACAGTTGCTTTCCAAAAAATTACTGTTCTCATCGCTTAGTCTCCTTCTTAATAAATATGAGTCTTTTTTCCTTTAGTTACGTCCCAATGTTCTGAGATATTACCACTGAGCTTCAACATAAGGCCCTACGGGGCCTTTCGGTCTAAGCTTAGGCATAGACTTGAGAATGGCTTCTGCCATTGCAATATCACTTTGCCGGGTAATTTTGATATTCGAAGAGTTCGCCTCCACGATCGTTACTTTATGACCCAGCGCTTCGACTAATTGAGAGTCATCGCTGATTTTGCTTTGGTCCAGATTTTTGAGATTTTCATACGCTTTTTTGAGCAGCTCGGCGGCGAAGACCTGTGGGGTTTGGGCCTCGTAGAGACTCGCCCTGTCAACGGTCCTGATTATAGTGTTATCCATTACTTCTTTTATCGTCGCCGCAACCGGGCAGGCCGGTAGGCCGGCACCGCTTTTGGCGGCAGCGACAATAACCTTGCCAATCAATTCCGCAGTTACGCAGCATCGACAGGCATCGTGGACAGCAATAAGGTCGATATCATCTTTGATAAGTTCGAGCCCCTTATTGACGGTATCAAAACGCTCAGAGCCCCCAAAAAAGATTTTTACGTTGAAAAACTTCAGGTTAGGTCCCCATTTGATGCTCACAAGCTCCTCATCCTCGGGGGCGATGCCTAACAAAATCTGTTTTACGTCTTCTCGGTTGTCGAAAAGCTCGACGCTTCGCAGAAAGACCGCCCTGCCGGCCACGTTGACAAAGGCTTTCTTTCTTTTTCCGCCGAACCGGCTGCTGGCCCCGGCGGCACAAATAATTGCAGCAACATTTTGACTCATAACAAAGGTTCCTATTTTTTTGCCGTTCGCTTTACGAATTTCTCAAATCCGAATATCGAATATCGACCTGCTGCGACGAGCGCAGCACGGCGAGAATCCGAAACAAATTCAAATGCGGTTACGCACGCTTCTGACAGGCGTAACAAAAATCCAAAAAACTCCAAACATTTTGGTCATTCGGACATTTGAGTTTTGATATTGTTTCCACCGCAAGGTGTCCTGTGGAGTGCTTCGGATTTCGAATTTCAGATTTACCTTGTCCATATCCCGGCCGCTATATCGTATTCGCTAATACTCGATACCACTCCTTGCTTTTATTCCTTTATCAAACGGGTGCTTGATATTTTTCATTTCCGTCACCAAATCCGCTAATTCTATCAATTCCCTGGTTGCACCTCTGCCGGTCATAACAATTTCGACAAGAGGGTCTCTTCTGTCGATTATATTTTTGATATCTTCCAATTTAGCCAGACCTTTTGAAAGGCAAAATATAATCTCGTCAAGTATCAGCACATCGTAAAACCTTTTCTCCGCCGTTTGTGCGATTCTTTCAAGGGCCTCGCTGATTGCAGCCTGCATCCGGGCGACAGCTTTTTCGTCCTCAAAAGATTTGGACATATCCCAGGGTGTATCGAGCGCTTCGGTCCTGATTCTGACAGCGCCCAATTGCAGCGCGAACCGCTCACCAATATTGAGGGACGGCGGTTTCAAAAATTGATATATCAGGACCTTATTTCCCTGGCCGGCTGCACGCAGTGCCAAGCCGAACGCAGCGGTGGTTTTGCCCTTGCCGTCTCCGGTATAAATCTGGACAAGCCCTTTTTCCAGCATAAGGGTATATTAAAAGAATAAGAGATAAATTAAAATAAAAATAAAAAAAAGTAAAACTAAGCTAACTAATACCGCGTTTCGTAAATCTCACTACTATGCCAGAGCGAGATTGCTTCGTCGCGGAGTTTATCCTGAGCGTAGCCGAAGGGCTCCTCGCAATGACATTGACGATGCTCATGTTTTTTCTTAGAGCGTGTGTGAAAAGCCCGTTTCGTCATTCCGAGCGGAGCGCAGCGGAGTCGAGGAATCTGTTTTAATAGACCCCTCGACTGCGCTCGGGGTGACAACAAAAGGATTCCAAACTTTTCACACACCCTCTTAAAGAACAGCCCTTCCTTGCCGGCCGTATTTTACTGTCTGTCGGAGCTGGAAATATGGTCTTCGGAAGCTGGTGCCCCAGGAAGCTCAGGAGTGGTTTGGGAAGCGGGCTCATCCATAATAGATATATCTGTGGTGTATTCGGGATAAGAAAGAGAAAAGATTTTTTTGAAGGTTAGTCTGGTTTTGTCCCGAAGCAGGTCCAGAACGTAGAATTCATTCACATTTTTAAGGGCATTATTTCTGGCCTCATCGTCAAGGGCGAGTACTTCATCGGAGCTAAAATCCTCCACAATGTCGTACTTCCAGGGGACATTCTCCGCTTTTTCCAAAGGTAGTTTGTAAAACTTTCGGTTGTAGATTTCACAGCTTAAGACTCTTGGGTTTGGCAGCGCGATTTGAATCACCTTTTGTGAATCGTTGATAGTGTAATCCATTTGGTCCAGCTCAAAACCAACTTTCAGCTTAGCCGTATATCTCAATAAGCCTCTTTTCCAGCGAACGCTAATAAGGCTGGCCTTCTTTTCTTTTATCTCCGTGACACCTTCGGTTATGTATTCCAGAACCGCTAATTCCGCTATCGCCTGGATGGATTTAATCAGAAATGTAGTTGTTTTGGATTCAGTCCTGGGCGTCGCGGACAATTTTTTCCCTATCAAAAAAGCTAACAGTCCTATGACTACAATGCCGGCAATGTAAATAGCATACCACATTTAAATTATCCTTTCTGCGTTTAGCCTTCGGGTAATACAATATCCATAACCGACAACAACGTCAAAATAAAAAATCCACTAAGTTAAATGGTTAATTGGTGAGTGGTTAAATGGTTAATTGACTACTCACCACTCACTACTCACCACTTAACAGGCCAATATACCACTTTAGTATTACCCCAAAAGGAGCAGTTAGACACCTCGCTCCATTCTTACACAACTAAAATCCTGAAAAATAGTGCATTTCTTAAAAAATTCTCATTATCGGCTTTTTTTTTCTTGACCTGCAATTTGAATCCTGGTAAACTGGTGAAATTAAGATTAAGTTAAAATGGCTGAGAGTGTCTTCTGGCTAAAAGTCGAGGGGGGGTGGTTTTGATACAGTCCATTTTATATTTATATTCAGACGCCTTGCTATTTTTGAGGAGGCGGAGGATTGGTGGTGTACAAAAGCAGCAGATTATCGTTTGTATTGCTGTTGCTCGTTATGGCCCCGTCGGTAAAAGCTGGGCCAACGATGAGCAATTTCAATGAGAGCTTCGTTGCCGGTGTTGTGTCACCGACTTCGGAATCACATATCTTCTTCGTACGCGAAACAAGCCAAATTACCGAACCTTCCAATGCTCACTTAGCCAATATCGGCGTAGAGCTTTTAAGGCCACCCGCTGATTTTACGAACACATCACCTGTTGGTGCACAGTCTTTGCCGCCCGCACCTGCAGCGCTTTTCATGGTTTTGGCAGGATTCCTTTGCGTTTCACTGGTTAAGGACCGCAGGGTCTGGCTGGGAGCTTTGGCCGGCCTGTTATGGGCAGGACACACTGGCATTCAAGCCCTCCCAAAATTAGCTGCACATATTAGCTCAAAGAAACATATTCAGCGAAAATCTCATACTAATACTGTTCGCTTACATCAGTTTGAAGAGTCTCTGCGTCTGCGCAGTGACATTGAAGGCACGAAATACATAGGCCTGCTTCACCATTTAGCCGGTATACCGAACACCACAATGTCATTGTCATTACCGGCGTCCCTTCAGTCATTGCGAGCGCAAAAAGCCTTTAGCCCTGAGCGGAGTCGAAGGGGAAGCAATCTCATCGTATCGCTCAAACAAGCATCGTCTGCGCGGACCAATTGTAACCTCGCAGCACCTCAATTCGCAATAACGCATCCTTCATTTTTACTAATCCAGGCGACCAACTGCCTGGCTTCCAGAACTAAGCATTATATTCATTTTTCACCAGCATTTACTTTTGCTCATCTGGCCCGGGGCCCGCCTAACCCAGCCTGATAACTATAACCTCCTTTCTATGCGGAGGGTCATTGCGCGCAGGCCCTTCTCCTTCTGGGCGGAGGTTAATGGGATTCTTATTAGTTAAGTTTTCCATTTTTACAGAAAAGTACTAAAGGAATAGTAACAAAATGAATTGTAAAATTGCGAATATGTAAACAAAGGCAACATTAAGATGAATATATTAAAAAAACACGTTTTACATCTGAGAGGAGGAGATGAACAGATGAAGAAATTAATAATATTTTGTGTAGTAGTGGGATTGCTCTCAATCACAAATAACGCAGCTGCAAATCCTACGTATCCTACGTATACTGAAACGCTCAGCCTCATGCGAGTATTAGACAATACCGGTGATCCCCCCACGCCCCCCACATTCCCATACCTCTATGACACCTATGGCCATACCTACGACGGTTCCGTTGACCCGCTCGTGTTTGGTTGGCGTATCGGGTCGGCTACGCTTACCATCGTTGCCGACGACGTGGACGGCGTCGGAGGGACGGCACAACCCCCCGGTGAACAGGACCCAGTCAGCATTAAGATCGACGCTGGCAGCTGGATACCCCTCGGCGACCTACAGGATATGGGTTCCTACACCAACCTTGCTTGGGACCCGGGCCCGGGAAACACAGCTTATCCGGGATCAATAACCACCACTGTGTTCGACCTGGGCTCATTCTTCGATTTATCGTTGTTAGAGGGCCCCCATACGCTGACCGTAGAGATCGGAGTCGAGCCTTACTGGGGAGTTGAGATTGAGACTTCCACGCTGACAATTGTATCGGCCATTCCGGCACCCGGTGCTATTCTGTTAGGCAGCCTTGGCGTAGGCCTTGTCGGCTGGCTGCGAAGACGTCGTACACTGTAAAAGTACACTGTAAAAAGCAACTAATGCTTTGTCAAGCGTTCTTTGAGGGCTGTCATTCCGCACTTGATGCGGAATCCAGTACTATCAATAAGTCTGGATTCCCGCTTTCGCGGGAATGACAAACCATCATTTGAGCTTTGACAGAGCACTAATGGCAGGGTAAAAACTCTGCCGTAAAGTGCAGATATGAACTAAAATCTACTCTTTGAACGGAAGCAAAGCACGGATAGAGATATCCGAGAGAGGAGATGAATAATATGAAAAAAAGGTTCATTGCAATTTGTGTAATAACAACACTGATTCTGACCGTCAGTGGCACGACGCAAGCGATACCAACTGAGGTCTGGTATGAGGATGGGCCTCAAGACCCCTTGGTCATCCCCGAGTACGGGCTCCACGAGCTGGGTAATCAGCTGGGGACCCCAACTCCGTTCCCAAATAATGAATGGATCATGTCCGGCTGGGAGCCCACAGAATTGACGTCGTGTTTCCAAGAAGGAAACGAGGATTTGCCGATACCAAATGCGCTTGTGACCATCCAAAACATGACCGGCGCACCTTGGCTCGAGCTCTGGTACGTTGCTGACGCCGGGGATGCTGGACGTGTTGAAACAACTCTGACGAATCATGACGGCTGGGTCAATGGGGGTCTGGCCTTCAAGATTGACAATATAGGGCTGAACAGACCACTGGTCTTCGAGAGTATGAACCCTAACCTCGTCTTTGAGCCCGGCGAAACCTGGGTGTTTATCATTCAGGACTACCAGAACGTGTTCGGGCTGCCAGCGTCGGCTTTCGGTAGTATAGGCGTGGGCAACCTCAGTTTGGGAGACCAGATTTCTTCTGGCAGCATCATTGCCATACCGGCTCCTGGCGCAATTTTGTTAGGCGGTATCGGCGTAGGTCTTGTCGGCTGGCTGCGAAGACGTCGCACACTGTAAAAGAAGTATAAAAAACTCAGGGGCAGGGCCAAAAGGCCTTGCCCCTGAGAATACGGTACAACTGAAAAGAGTATTGTGAAAAGATACGATTAACGCTAAAAAGCAAAAAGGGCAAAGTCGCATGACTTTGCCCTTTTTTGTTATGCTCCCATCAAAACTGAATTTGTCCCGCTCCAGCCTCGGCCTTCGCCGAGACG
>JBDRTM010000560.1:0-17320 GCA_043824065.1 Planctomycetota bacterium
GGCTTGGGGAGACGATTTATTGCAAAAATCCACAAAAATCAACGTCCGGATAAAATTTGGTGGTCCTATATGGTGTCTTCTAATCCATTTTGAAGAAGAAACGAACACATTGGCACCGTTGATAACCGGACAAACGCATAAGGCCTCTGGCTTTTAACCTACTACTCTGTCAAGCGTGTTTTGGGGGATGTCATTCCGCACTTGATGCGGAATCCAATACCATCAACAAGTCTGGATTCCCGCTCCTTCGACTCTGCTCAGGACAGGTTTAGCGGGAATGACAAACCTTCATTTGAGCCTTAACAGAGCATTAATCAAATGTCCTCTTCTTCTTCCTCCTCCTGCTCATCATCTTCGGCCTTCCAATTGTCAGCTTCGTCAAGCTCGTTTATCTCCCGCTGCATAAACTGGATGATTTTATCCTGCAGAGGTGCCATTTTCCCGTACCACTTGAGCATTCCCTGATAGCTGGCCAACAGCATGTCCAGGCGGATAAGCTGCCATTTGGCTATACATTCCTGCTCCTTGATATTATTAAACGGGTCGCATTTGAAGGTCCTTTTGCCGCCGGGACCCATCTCACATAACTCGCAATCTTTGCACTGTATCATATTTGCATCCCAATCTGGTTCGCCGAAAAACCAGCCCCTGACAAAAGTTTTACTAACAGTGTGGTCCGGCTCTTTTTCATAATTGAACTGCGAACTTTTTGTTCGTGGTGATTTAATTTTTATTTTTTACTTTTAAGTTCTTTTATAATATCATATATTCCAAAGGCTTAAAAGTATATTGCAATAAACAGTTTTGGTCTGTTTGTGGAGAAATAGATGGCAAAACCGAGACGTAGGCGCAAAGTGGGCAGTAAAAAAAGAAGGGCCCGATGGAAAATACGGCATAAAATAAGCTGAGCGTAAGCGGCAAAATGTGTATCTCGTCAAAAGTATCTCGCAAAAGCTGTAACGAGATACGAGATACGAGATGCGAGATACGAGTATGAATCACTTCACAATAATTTTCAAGCCCGACAATAAGCAAATCTCCATTCACGCAGGTGCTACACTTTTCGAGGCTGCGGGCCAGGCCGGCATAATCCTGAACACCGTTTGCGGCGGTAAAGGCACCTGTAAAAAATGCTTAGTAAACCTCGAACCGGACGGTCGAGAGGTCCTCGCATGTCAACACCATATTCAAAACGACCTTACAGTAACAATTCCCGCCGGTTCCAGATTCTTCGAGCAGAAAATCCTGGAATACGGCATCGATACACAAATCGAACTGGCTGCGACTGTACATAAAATATATCGGGAAAAAGGTGCAACAGAAAAAATATTCGGACTGGCCGTCGATATCGGCACAACGACCGTCGTCGCCAAACTAATCAATATGTCTGACGGCGAGTGTCACGCTACGGAAGCAATCCTCAACCCCCAAAGCCGATATGGTGACGATGTTATCAGCAGAATCGCATACGCACAAACAGACGAACAATCTACTGAACTTCACAAAGTCATAATAGACTGCGTAAATGACCTGACCACAAAGCTCTGTAAAAAGACGTCTATCGAAGCAAAGCACATATACGAAATGTGTGTCGTCGGCAATACAACTATGAACCATATTTTCCTGAAATTGCCTGTAACCCAGCTCGGTCAGGCACCATATAAGGCGTTTTCACTTGAGGCACAGGATATACCCGCTGCTCATCTGCATCTGGAAATGAACCCTGCCGGCAATATCCATACCGTTGAAAATATAGCGGGCTTCGTAGGCTCGGATACAATTGCCGTCGCGCTGGCAGTGGATATTGATTCAGCCGAAGAAACAACGCTGGTCGTTGACATCGGCACGAACGGCGAGCTTGTGCTCGGTACGAAAGAAAAACTTTATGCGGCAAGCTGCGCGGCCGGGCCGGCTCTGGAAGGCGCACGTATAACCTGCGGCAGCAGAGCGGCACAAGGCGCAATAGAGGCCGTTGTTGTAAATGAAGATCCCGATGGAATCGGGATAGATTTGGACGTGATAGGAAATGTCTCACCCCGCTCGATATGCGGCAGCGGCCTGATTGACGCCGTGGCGGTAATGCTGGATTTTGGTATAATCGATGCAACAGGCCGGTTCGTCGAGCCGCAAAAACTGAAGGACAAGCTCCCACCGACCATTTTTTCACGAATCATCGAACAGGATGGCCAATTAGCTTTTTGCCTCTACAGAGCCGCGAACGTAAGTGAGCGGAAAGTGTTCCTGACGCAAAAGGACATTCGCCAGATGCAATTAGCAAAAGCTGCCATCCGGGCGGGCATCAAGCTTTTACAGAAGAGGATCGGCCTTGAAGATTACGAGATAGAACATGTCCTTTTGGCCGGTGCCTTTGGCAATTACATCCGAAAAGAAAGTGCTCTGCGAATAGGCTTGTTACCCGCAGTTCCTGTGGAAAAAATTCGTTTTGTTGGTAATGCCGCTGCTTCCGGCGCACGTATGATACTTCTGAGCCGGCAATGCCGGGACAAGGCCCGCGAGTTAGCCGGCAAGATCGAATACATCGAAATCGCCCATGAGCCGGAGTTCCAGGACGTGTACGCGGATTCAATGCTGTTTTAGGACACTGACTGACACTGACTTCTTAGACACTGACTGACACGGACTATTTTGGACGAAATGGTATTCGGGGCATACCCTACATCGCTGAGAACATGCGAAGAGCTTTAAGAATAATCTTAGGCATAGTGCTGATTATCATCGGTGTGTTTGCATTGGTGACACCGCTTTCTCCGGGCTCCTGGCTGGCACTTATCGGGTTGGAGATCCTGGGATTGAGGATAGTGTTTCAACGCAAGCTTCTGTCTTTGACTCCAAGGAAATACCGGGGCAGGCTGAGGATACTGTTCAGAAAAATGATGAAAAAACCAAAAAAACCATAAGCTCGGATGGGGCATCATAATGACCTAACCGCTGTTACCCGTTCCCGACGGATTACCATCTTTTTTTTATTGACTTGGGGCCTATAGAGAGTATAATTAATATGGGTGGATTTTATTTTAGCGGTTTTTTAAGGAATGGTGGTTTTAGCCATGCGCAAACGACAGGGATTTACATTGATAGAACTGCTGGTGGTAATTGCTATTATTGCGCTGTTGATGGGGATATTGATGCCGGCCCTTCAGCGGGTGCGGAAACAGGCCAGGACCGTCTATTGCCTGAGCAGCCTCAAACAACTTGGCTTGGCCATGACCATGTACGCCGATGATAACGGGGGCTTTATCCCCCGTGCATTAGACCATGAAGTGAAATGGATACTGGAATTCATTCCGTACTTAGGCAGTGAATACAAAAATATCGAAGATTACCGGGAGGTTGACGTATATCAGTGCCCGTCTTTTCCTCGTACCGGAGTAGGGCAATACGGCCATAGAAATGCCGAGCAGACAGTGGATTATGTTGTGAACGCCTGGGATATGCAGGACCCGGGTCTCTCGAGCGGTGACCAGGGAAACCAAAGGGATGAGCCGACCAAGCTCAGCAGTGTCAAGTCTCCCGCCCAGCGGATTTATATGGCAGATAACTCGGCTGGAGATTGGCGCCCTGTGGTCCGGAACGAATATGAGCTGGATATCCTGTCCAGGATGAACTATCTGGATGTTTGGTCGAGAACGCATTTGCCCGCCTCGGATCAAACCACCAAGGGCAGTAACCTGACCCGACGGATCTCCGGTAATCGACATCGCGGCAATGGCTGTAATAATCTTTTCTTCGACGGCCGGGCTAATTGGCTGCATAGGGACGAAAACACTTCTCGATTTTGGTGCGGAGCGGAATATTAGGGCAAGATATGAAAGAGGATGAAAAATGTGGCCAATGCCGGTTTTTTGTGCCGCTAAAAGCAGAGGGGAATAAGGGCGAATGCCGCAGACACGCGCCCCGACCAGGTGCAAGTTTCCAAATAGGTGGTAAAGATATCGGGAAAGAGCCGCGATGGCCGGAAGTTGCCATCGACTGCTGCTGCGGTGAATTTGAACAAAAATGAGCAGAGGACAGAGGACGGAAGACAGAGGGCGGAGGACAGAAGACAGTCAAGGTAGGAATATCGAATTCTCCACTGGCGAACCTTCGGTATCGAACAGGGAATAACGAATTACGAATTTTAAAATTTGTTTCGCATTTGCTCGGTTTTTGTGGCTTGCTTGAGAATCTTTTTTTCTTTGTGCGTCAGGCTGTGCATACCGTGGTCGTGCACTTTTTTCAGAATGCGGTCAACCTCAAACTGGAGGTTGCGCTGCTCGGCCATCTTCTTATTCCATTGGCCGGCTCCGATTTTCAATTTGAATTTGCTGCGCCAGGAGTGTGAGAACACATAAATGGCCCCTGCCGCCATACCCGCCAGATGTGCTGCGTGGCCGCCGGCGTTTGCGCTTCTTGTTATCACAAAGAAGAAATACATAATTGTCAGGCCGACTGCCGCTACCCTTATCGGCACCGGAAAAATAAGAATAAAGACAACAAATTGCGGGAAAAGGATTGCACAGGCAGCTAACATGCCAAGAATTGAGCCGGAGGCCCCTATCATAGGCCCTGACCACAAGAATTTGAGGGCGACAAGGAAGGTGTAAAACAGGCCGCCGGCAACACCGCAGCTAAGATAAAATATGAGGAATTTTTTGCTGCCCCAATGGCGTTCGAGTGTCGGCCCGAGGAAGTATAAGCCGAGCATGTTAAAAAGGATGTGCCCGATACTGGCGTGCAAAAATTGATACGTTACCAGCCGCCAGACCTGAAGCACCGAGGCAAATGAATTCGGAAAAACAGAAAACCATTTTTCAAAGAAGTTCAGGGGTTGAGGGAAGTTTGGTACTGAAATGTTTCTTTGAAGAAATAGGGCCCCGGCAAAGAAGACGGCAAAATTGATAATCAGCAAAGACCTGACGACGGGTGTGATGCGCGGGAAGTGCATCCGCATCTGCGGTGCACGGCGGTATTGCGAATGGTAATCCGCCTGAGTGTAATCTCTGTCGTAAAGACCCATAATACTACTCTCGAAGTTTTCGCTCCCTTATGGTCGCGGCTCTGTCTGTGTCTGGTATTATTTATATTATGGTCAATTTTGCGAAATGTTCAAGTAAAAAAGACTCAAGATACAAATAAGACTCAAGACTTACGAGTTTTTAGTTTCATTATCTGAAGTATTGCCATCAGGGTCGCACCGAAGATAATCATAGCGATGCCGATAAGCTGCGATATTGTCAGGCCGTCTATTTCAAAACGATTGTCGTCGCGCAGAAACTCGATAAATAATCGTGTGATGCCGTAAATAACAAACATCAAAGCAAAGGTTGAGCCGGGTTCGGTAAAGGTTTTGCCGGCGGTTTTGGAGCTGCCGGCGTTTTGTGACCTTCGCCAGAAAAAGTAAAGTATGAGACATAAGACAGCGGCACCGGCGGATGTATATAATTGGGTTGGGTGGACAGGCAGGCATCGATATTTGCCAGTTGTGACCTCGATTTTTTGCTGCTCGGTTAACTCTTCATATGTTTTTGTGTGTCGATTTCCATCATTGTCAATATAGCTTAAATATTCAGGAGGTAATTCCAATTGGGGGGCAGAGCGGTTCCTTTCCAAATCAGGGTTTACTTGACTGAGGTAAGCGATCGAGTTATAGGGGAAACGGACGGCCCAGGGTAGTTCTGTGGGTTTGCCAAAGCAGCAGCCGTTTAGTAAGCAGCCTATTCTGCCGAATACAAGGGCCAGCATCAGGGCGATAGCGAGGATGTCGAGGTAGTGACGGATGGGGAGCTTGTGATAGAGGAGATAAAAAAAGATGATGGTGATAGCCAATATCACGCCGCCCAACAGCTCGAGGCCGCCGTGCCAGATAGCAAAGACAGAAACGGGGTTTTCTTTGAAATGCTCAAAATAATGAATTACGTAAAACAGACGCGCCCCTACCACTCCGCCTATTAACGAGTAAAGGGCGGCGTTGGTAATGAGCTGAGGGTCGGGTGTGATATTGCGGCTGAGGCGCCTTATCAGATAGACAGCAGCAAGAAAACCAATGACCATCATCAGGCCATAGCTTTTTAGGGTCACATGGATGAAAGGTATCTCGAAAAGTTCAGGAAACATTTATCGTATCGCGTATATCGTATATCGTATTGCGTATATCTTTTAGCCTTTTGTATTTAGACAATAACCACCATCGGCTATTCTTATTCACTACTTTTAATTTTGTTATTTTCGTCAAGAACGAGGATTTTTGGTTTAAATTCTTTGGCCTGGTCAGGGGTGAAGAAACCGAAGCTAAGAATGATAACGATGTCTTTAGGCTGAATCAATTGAGCTGCTGCACCAAGTATTACGACCTGGCCGGTGTTAGCTTCTGCGGGGACGACATACGTTTCCAGCCTGTTGCCGTTGTTTAGGTCGGCGACCAAAACAGATTCGTAAGGCAAGATTCCGGCTGCTTCCATCAGAGTAGAGTCTATGGCGATACTGCCGGGATAGTGCAGCTTCGTGTCAGTGACCGTTGCACGATGTAACTTGCTTTTTAGTATCTTTACGAGCATAATTGGCAGTTTGTTGTCAGTATCTACTCATTAGAAAATAGATTCCTGCTTTCGCAGGAATGACATTTGAATATTCATCAATAACATCTCTTTAGCCGTCATTATACAATCTTATTTTGCTGCGTCCACGAGAATGTTGTCTATTAGTCTTGCGGGGCCGATTCTGACGGCTACGGCTGCGAGGACTTTGCCGGCAATTTGGTCAATGTTCCGGAGCGTCTCGGCGTCAACGATACTTATATATTCTATCTCTATTGACGGGACCTGTTGTAATATTTTGCGCATCCCGGTGATGATTTCTGTGGTTTCTTTGACGCCGGCGTCAATCATCCGGCGGCACTTTTGAAGGGATTCGTAAATATTCACTGCATCCTTTTTTTGCTGTTCGGTTAGATATTTATTTCTGCTGCTGACGGCCAGGCCGTTCGGCTCGCGGACTGTGGGACAGATGACAATTTCCAAGGGCATATTTAAATCAGCGACCATTCGCTTAATAACAAATGCCTGCTGGGCGTCCTTCTGGCCGAAATAAGCAATGTCAGGAGCAACGATATTAAATAACTTGGCACAGACAGTGGTTACTCCTCGAAAGTGGCCCGGACGAAATTGGCCACAGAGGGATTCTGTCAATTTCTCGACGTTTACCCAGGTGAGATTTTCCGCCGGATACATTTGCTCGGGCGTTGGAGTGAAAACAACGTCAATACCTGCCTTTCTGCAAATTTTTAGGTCGGCCTCCAGAGGTCGCGGATATTTTTCAAAATCTTCGCCGGGGACAAACTGTGTGGGATTGACAAAGATGCTGACAACAACAAAGTCGCATTCCTTAACGGCTGCTTCGATTAACGAGATATGGCCAACGTGGAGTGCCCCCATTGTCGGGACAAGACCGATTATTTTGTCCTCGCTGCGTGCGCTTTTTACCAAGCTTCTAACGGATTCTATGGTTTTTGCAACTTCCATCTTGTTATTGGTAATTGGTTCCGCCGGAGGCGGATCTACGATATTGGTAATTGGTTGATTAACTACCCGCTACCAGCCAATTAGAGCTAAACCAAAGTTCGCAATTTTATTCGTTGTTCGGGCTTGCGTCAAGGGCATAAGGGCAAAGGAGGGAGAGCGGGTGTGGCCAGATTTCCTGGCAGAGTAATTTTCCCGTTGTCATTCTGAGCGGAACGCAGTGGAGCGAAGAATCTCTAATCCTTTTCTAAGGCCTGATCCTTCGCTTACGCTCAGGATGACAAACGAGTGTAATAGCTTATTAACAATGGGATTACGAGATGCCAGAAAAATTGGCCACACCCGGGAGAGCTTTTGGTTCACTGGTAAGCCAAAATATTAGACCCTCAAAAGGCAATAACGGTCATTTTGAGGGAGTGTCTCGGTACTCAAGGATTCGGCGGACTACTACCACCCACAGCAATAGCACTACAAGGCTTATGATGCAACACCAAGCAAAAAGGTCACCAATCTGCGAATAGATTGTCGTCACGCCTTTCATAGGAACATCGGCAATCATCACCTGCTCATTACTTGTGAAGTAGTTGGCTGTTGCGACCGCACGGCCGTGGTAATCGACGGCTATCGACAATCCGTCATTCACGCAATCAACCAGCGAAAAGCCATTTTCGATCGCGCGAAATGTGGCACTGTACGTTAACTGAGGTGTGATCTTTCTCCAGCCCTTGGTTGAAGGGAACATTAGATCAACTCCTGCCTTGCCTGCCTGGCGGATAAGACTGGGGAAGTACATATCAAAGCAAATTGCGGTGGAGATTTTGCCGTAGGGTGTATTCAGGACGCGGATCTTTCGGTCCCCGAGTACCATTGGCTCTCCTGGGGCAGGATTGCTCTTAAGATACATAAATTCCAAGCTTCCCGTAGGACCAATGACAACCACTTTGTTCTCCCAGGGCTGCTCGGGAAAATCAAGGGGCACAGCATACAGCGCCATCATCAGATATATCTTTTCATCCCGTGCCAGTTGGCAACCACGCTCAATAGAAGCTGCCTCTTTCTCCTTAGGTACGGGGACAGCATATTCCGGCCATAAGATGATCTTTGCGCCAAACCTGGCCGCCTCCTTGCTGCACCTAAGGAAATCATCATACACCCGCATTGGATCAAACGTCTGGAGAGATTCCCCATTGGCCTGTTTTGCATACAACCTGTAGAAGATGTCCCGATCAGGAGAGCCAAGGTCCCTTCGAGTAGTAATAGTGGCAACACGAACCGTGTTCGATTCTGGTCGAAATAGAGCGAGACGCGCTCCGCCCAAAAGCAATACGCCCCCGAGGATGCCGAAATACAGACATATACCGTGCCGGATATTTGGCCATCTGAACTCCTGCTCCCAGACCCAGTTAATGACAGACGCAAACCACGCTATTAGAAAACCGAGGCCTGATATACCGGTTATCGATACAATCTGGACTAATGGCAAATTGCCATATTGGGTATAAGCCAAGGCACCCCCAAGTGCCAAATCCAAAGAACGAAAATACAAACTCAGTAGTCGTCCAGGCTAATGGAAACACCAATGTTGCCAAGATGCCCCTCACGCGATGGGCGATGAGACGATCCGCCACGAATGGGAGGAAAAAGAGTAAGGAGCATGCCGCCAGGGGAATCACCCATCTTCCATTGGAAAACAATAGAAACACTGCTGCCGTCGCTAACCAAAGATATGATCTCCATTGAGATTGTTTCATGACTCTGGATTTTTGTTGTTCCATACTTAATCTCCCTTAGTACACTCTTCAAAAGACTTGGTCAACACCCTCTCCACGTTGAATGTACGCAGGCCCTCTGATTCACGCAACTGCTCGAAGTCAACCTGCTTAATAAACACACAATTTACCGGCTAAATGATATTGGCCGCTTAAGATACTGTGGGATTTTAGCAGAACGGGTGGGTTTTGGCAATAAAAAAGATACTGATGGTGGGGCAAGCCCCACCCTACCACTTCTAATCAATTCGATTGTTTTTGCAACTTCCATTTTAAGGTATCGATTACTGCTACCGGTTAAGAACACCCTCAAACAAGCCTTCGACGAACTCAGGCCGGGGTTTGAGGGTGCCACCCCGGGTTCCATCAATAATGCAAATCTCAATAATTATTACTATCTGCTAAACCAAACCTAAATATTATTTTACAAGAACATGTCCACTGTCCGCTATCATAACATAACATTTTATCTGATTTGTTAGATGGTCGATATTGGCATCTTCGGTATAGTCCAGCTCTGAGGTTTGTTTGCGTATAACGGGGCAGGTTTTCCAATGCTTCAAGAGCTGCTCGTAACCGGCATCAAGATTTTCCAAAAACTGTGGCTCGATTTTCTGTTCGTAAGGACGATTTCGTTTGTGAATACGCTCAAGGCAATTCTGTGTCGAATCAACCAGATATATCACAAGCACCGGTAAAGTTACCTTACGGTTAGAGGGCTGATAAATTTTCTCGTACAGGGCCAATTGTTCCGGGGTCAGTGTTTGGCTGCTATAGATAAGCTCTTTATCAAAGATATAGTCAGTTATATATATCTGCCCCTTTTTCAATATATTATGATTCAACTGTTCAACTCTGCTGGTCAGAAAATATAATTGCGAATCGAGGGCCAGCTCTTTTTTTCCGGCGTAAACTTCAGGCATAAAGGGATTGGTATCATAAGGTTCGGGCAGCATTTGACAGCCGAGGCGGTTTGACAGTTCTTTTGCCAGAGTAGTTTTTCCGACACCAATAATGCCGGCCACGCTGACAAGCTGCGGCAAGTGGGGATTTTGGACAAAGTCACAGCCGTTCAATCGATTAGCCAATTCACATACCGATTCGTTCATAACCGGATGAAGCAAATTGGCATCGAGCTGGCACAGGCCCCTGAGCACGAACGAGCGTAAGTGCATTTGTGGGTGCGGAACAGTTAAATGCGGGCTATCTATTACTCCGGAGCCAAACAGTAAAATGTCCAAATCGATGGTCCTCGACGACCATTTTTCCTGCCGTATTCTGCCAAGCGCAGTTTCAATGTTGAGGAGTGTCTTGTGTAAATCATCCGGGTTTAGAGTTGTCTTTAGTTCGGCAACAGCGTTTAAATACTCAGGCTGCTCGGCTTGTGCCAGCGGAGCGGTCTCGATTAGCTCACTTACACGGGCAACCTCAACATCCGAGACTTCGGCAAGCATCTTGAGGGCACTATTTATGTAGTCTTCTCTGTTACCTAAATTGCTGCCCAGGCCGATATATGTTAGTGTTGGCTCAGTCATTTGGTTATTGGTAACTGGAATATAAACCTGCGGTGAAACGGCAGGCTAAATATTATTTTCCGTAGTCTATATGTTGTTAGCTATGCGTTCCAGGGCTTCTTTGACGTTGTCCGGTGTGGCAAAGGCGGTGAGGCGAAAGTAGCCTTCTCCGGCTGAGCCGAAGCCTGCTCCGGGAGTACCTACAACGTGTGCCTTATTGAGCAATGTGTCGAAGAATTCCCAGGAACTTACACCGTTCGGAGTCTTTAACCAGATATATGGTGCGTTGAGACCGCCGTAAACAGTATAACCAAGCCGGCTGAGCGTTTCGCGGATGAGCTTAGCGTTGGCCATATAGATATCGATAATCTGCCGGTTTTGCTCTTTGCCTTCGGGGCTGTAAACGGCAGCGGCACCGGCCTGGGTGACATACGATACACCATTGAACTTGGTGCAGTGGCGCCTTTTCCATATCGGGGCGACCTCGACCGCCCTGCCGTCGTTAGTGTAGGCCTTCAATTGCTTCGGTACAACAGTAAATGCACATCTAAGGCCGGTAAAGCCGGCGGTTTTGGAGAAACTGCGAAACTCGATGGCGACTTCCTTTGCTCCATCGATTTCATATATAGAATGCGGTATGTCGGGGTCGGAAATAAAGGCCTCGTAAGCAGCGTCAAAAAGAATTATGGCCCTATTCAGGCGTGCATAATCGACCCATTTTTCCAACTGCTCTTTTGTTGCAACTGCACCTGTGGGATTGTTCGGAAAACACAGGTAAATCAAATCGACCTTCTCCTTGGGCAAGTCCGGTACAAAATTATTCTCTTCGGTACAGGGCATATAAACAATGCCTTCGTACTTACCCTGTTCGGCCGGCTCGCCTGTTCTGCCGGCCATAACGTTGGTGTCCACATATACCGGATAGACGGGGTCTGATACGGCTACGACGTTGTCCAGGCCGAAAACTTCCTGCATATTGCCGGTATCGCATTTCGCTCCATCGCTGACGATGATTTCGTCGATGTCGATATCAACGCCGCGAGACTCGAAGTCGTTTTCCTTTATGGCTGTCCGGAGAAACTCATATCCTATACCGCTGTCATCGTAGCCTCTGAAGGTCTCGGTGCGGCCCATTTCATCGACCGCCTTTTTCATCGCTTCGATGACAGCCGGTGCCAGAGGCTGGGTAACATCGCCGATGCCCATACTGATGATTTCAGCGTCCGGGTTGGCCTCTTGAAAAGCCCTTTTTCTTCTGCCGATTTCCGGGAACAAATACCCGGCCTGGAGTTTCAGGAAGTTTTCGTTAATTTTCGCCATTATTTACTCTCATATTGGTTAATTGATTCTAATGGTGGGGCAAGCCCCACCCTACTGGATTCGATACAGGAGTGAGCAATTTTAGTGGCTGAGTCAGGATGCGTCAACCATAAGTTCATAAGAGCATTAGTACTCTATGACAGTTGATTTTGTGAGTTGCCATTCCCGCGAAAGCGGGAATCCAGTTTGTTAATTGGCTGAATTCCGCATCAAACGGGAACAACCTCTATCAACAAATTAAAATGTCGTAAGGTATTAGGGCATAAGGGAACAAGTCATAAGAGCACAGGGCAAGGAATATAGAATATCCACCGCAAGGTGTCCTCCGTAAGGAGTCCTTAGGACTGTGGAGAATAATGAATTTTGAATGGAGAAGTTGAGATTGCCGCGTCCACCTTCGGCGGACTCGCAATGACTTCCTAATAGATTCTTCGCCTCGCTCAGAATGACGTAGTTTTTATTCTTGCGAATTTTCTTTTTCCGACACGGACGACCATGCCGTCTTTGGGGGTGATTTCAGCGTTCGGGTCGTCTAATTTTTTGCCGTCGATACCGGCGGCTGACTGCTTTATCATTCGCTTGGCTTCGCCGCCACTTGATACGAGTTTGCAGGCAAGCAGCAGCTTGCTGGCTACGATCGGTTTGGTGGGTATTTCGACTTCCGGTATTTCGTCGGGCAGTTGGCCCTGTGCGAATACCTTGTCGAATTCATCGGCGGCGGTCTGAGCGATGGATTGGTCATAAAATTGAGCGACTATAGTTTTGCCTAAGAGGACTTTTGCTTGCTTGGGGTGTGTCTTGTCGGGGCTTACAAGCTCAGCTATTTTTTCGGTTGGCAGGTCGCTTAAAAGCGTAAAGTAGTTTTCCATCATATCATCGGAGATACTCATAACCTTGCCGAACATATCTTTCGGCTCATCGGTTACGCCGATGTAATTGCCTTTAGATTTGCTCATTTTCTCTTTGCCGTCCAGGCCAACGAGGATGGGCATGGTGATTACAATCTGAGGGTTTTGGCCGTAGCCCTTTTGGATATCGCGGCCAACAAGATTGTTGAAGGTCTGGTCGGTGCCGCCTAACTCGACGTCACTTTCTACCATAACCGAATCATAACCCTGCATCAGCGGATACAGAAATTCGTGTGTATAGACATCCACATCCGCTTGCAGACGCTTTTTAAAAGTATCACGCTGGAGCATCTGTGCGACGGTCTTTTTGGCGGCTATTTGGATAAGCTCCATCAAGGTCAGCTTCTCAAGCCATTCGCTGTTGTACCTGATGTCGAGTTTCTCTTCGGTAGTATCGAGGATTTTGCCGGCCTGCTCGAAATATGTTTTGGCATTTTCCTGGATTTGCTCGGGCGACAGAATCGGCCGAGTTGCATTTTGTCCTGAAGGGTCGCCGATTCGTGCGGTGTAGTCGCCGATGATAAGGACGGCCTTGTGGCCGAGGTCCTGGAACTGCCGCATCTTGCGAAGTACGACCGTGTGGCCGAGATGTATATCAGGGCTGGTAGGGTCCAGGCCGAGCTTGATTCGCAATTGTCTGGAAGCCTTATCTGCCTCGGTGAGCTTTGTAGCCAGCTCGGCCTCGGTGAAGATTTCAGCCGTGCCGCGCTTTAGCAACTGAACTTGTTCTGCAATTGTCTTTGCCATATATGCCTAACCTCTATTTTGCATAACTCTATGAAGCTGCAATTATAAGGCGTTGGCGGAAAATGGCAAGTACCGGTTTTTGGAACTAAAAGAAATGCCGTTGATTTGCGCCTACTGCTGGCTCTGTGCGTGTTCGCCTGCGACGCCGCCGGATACGATAAATGTCATCGCCTCGGAGCTTTCAATATCCAACGGCTTAACCGCCTCTTTGGGAAAGAGCAGGACATTGCCTGCGAAGTTGTACGACTGCGGAAGATAGACGGCGACATGGTCCTTGAGCCCGAGATTCTCGAGGTTATCTCTGGTCATAAAGCCGACCACCTTTGCGTCACAACCGGGTCCGAGCGTTACCAGTACAGGCTTGTCGAATTTTTTCTTTTCGCCGGCAAAGGCCTCCACGAGGTCTCTAATGGCACCGTACAGCATCTTGACCAGAGGGACATTGGCGAAGAGCTTATCCAGGAGTTCAAAGAGTTTTTTGCCCACGAAATTCGATGCGAACAAGCCGATGAGAAATATTCCACCAATCGTAACCAAAAGCCCCAGACCAGGAATCGGTATTTTAAGGAGTTTGTCCAGGCTGGTAAAAACATAAACAATTATAAAAATCGTAAGTCCAGCGGGGACGAAAACCAGAAGACCTCGCAGGAAGTATTTCAAAATTCTTTTCATTTGACGACTCCAAATAGAATCACTTGCCGCCGGGCCCGTTTTGAAGCCTTCTGTTTTTTGAAAAAGACCTCACAGCGAATAGATACGCAACAAGGGCAGCAGGAAAGAAGATAAGGCATATAGTTTCTATCTTTCCCTGATCCAGGTGGCGATGAATGATTCTCCATATTGATATTATTTTATTAGGCCAGAGTATTTTTACATCAAAATGATATGCACTGTCAATCAAAATATGGAGCCAGAGGCCGAGGATGCCGGAGATGAGCATTTTAGATAGACTGGTTTTGTAAGGTATGTGAAATAGCTGCATGAGCTTTTTGAACAAATTCCGTAACGGCCAGGCTGCCAGACCCCAGAGGGCCCCCACTGCCGCACCGATTAAGAAGGTATGGCAGTAGCGGTGTCTCGGCCATCCAAGATTGAAGAGAATTACAACCAGGACCTCAACGTCAACAA
Organism: Planctomycetota bacterium; assembly: GCA_043824065.1. Classification (GTDB taxonomy): domain Bacteria; phylum Planctomycetota; class Phycisphaerae; order Sedimentisphaerales; family Anaerobacaceae; genus NIOZ-UU13. The sequence goes on from JBDRTM010000560.1 coordinate 14,901, forward strand.
TCACGTTGGCCAGGACAAAGACCGGGACGTCAATCCACTTTCTAAATACCAGCCCAATAAATCCACTGGGCCCAAAATGATATGGCGTAACCGGCATAGATTTCTCGAATATTACTGTAGCGACGATGCTTTATCTTCGACGGTTAATTTTGATTCTTCTTTACACTCAATTACAGCTTCAATAAATTTTAATTTATGTTTTCTAAAAACAAAATAGCAAATGAACGCTGTGAACATAAGAGTTGCAACAATTAAACCAGCGGTACTTTGGGAGGAAGATTTCTTCAAGCTTTCGAGATATTCTTTAATACTTTCTGGCTTGATGGCTATCGGGGTTTCAGTGCCTGCTTTGCTGACATAGATTACTTCGTTTGGGACTACCTGGGCAATAAGGTTATTAGTACGCTGAAAAGCCCAAATGGCGAGCCAAGTGTGGAAAACCGCTGAGAACAGGATGATCGGCAGACCAACTCTGATATTTCGCTTATTCCTAAAATAGTTGACTATAATCTCCCACTGTTTCTCGGTCAAATTTTCTCGTGAAGTCAAATGCGAATACAGGAATTTTTCGGCAAACTGTTGATCCTTTTGATAAATCTTTTTTCCAGCCATTTTCAGGCCTCCAAATACCTATCTTTTTGCAAGTAATTTTGCACATAATCTTTTATTGCATCTTCGAGAGGGGTTGTTTCTTTGTTGTAGCCGGCTTTGCGGAGGTTGGTTATGTCGGCGCAGGTGTAGTATTGATACTGGTTGCGGATTGATTCGGGCATCTCGATATATTCGATATTTGGCTCTTTACCCATAGCAGCGAAGACGGCTTTTACCAGGTCGTTCCAGGTGCGGGCTTTGCCGGTGCCGATATTAAACAGGCCGCTGAGCTGTGGGTTGTCGTAAAAAAACAAAGTCATATCAACCGCATCCTTGACGTAAATAAAATCGCGCTTCTGCTCGCCGTCGGCGTATTCGGATTTGTATGATTTGAAGAGGCGGACTTTGCCGGTAGAAGTAATCTGCTCGAAGGCCTTTATACAGAAGCTTCGCATATCGGCCTTGTGATATTCATTCGGCCCGAATACATTGAAGTATTTGAGTCCTGCAATATTTTTTAACAGTCCGGCCCTGCGTGCCCAGAGGTCAAAAAGGTGCTTGGAGTAGCCGTACATATTCAGGGGTTTGAGGTTTTCAATTTTTTCCTGGTCGTCACTAAAGCCGGCTGAGCCGTCGCCGTAGGTAGCTGCGCTGGAGGCATAAATGAAGCGAATGTTATCGGCCGTTGCCCATTGGGCTAATAGCTTGCTGTACTCGTAGTTGTTTTTTATGAGGTAGGAGGCATTTGTTTCGGTGGTGTCCGAGCAGGCGCCGAGATGAAAAACGGCATCGATGGAGCTGTCGAGCTTGTCTTCGATAACCATTTCGAGGAAATCGTCTTTTTCAACATAATCGGCAAAGGACAGATTCCGCAAGTTCTTCCATTTCCGGTCTGTGCCAAGCTCGTCAACGACAAGGATGTCAGTGATTTGCCTTTTGTTTAGGGCAGCGATTAGTGCTGAGCCGATAAAACCGGCTCCGCCGGTAACTATTATCATTTTTTAAATCCCTTAATTGAGCTTTGTAAAAATAGGTCCAATAATTGGTGGATTGGTTTTTATAGCGTAATTTACTGTCGGGGATATGTCAAATGTTTAAGGTTTGCGAGCGCATAAAAAAAGCCGTTCAAAACTGAACGGCTAATAAACTAAAGAATCCACACCTGCCTAACACAAAGCGATATAGCTGGCAATAGCAAGAAACAAAATTCGCCTTTTGTTAAATGTAAATGGAAGCCAGGTTTCGTAATAAAATTTGCTCATTATCGCCCCTCTCGGAAAACATCAGCAAATCGTTAGTCTTATTATGCCACTATGATAACCGAAATAGGTATAAAAATCAAGAGAAAATATCTTTATATAGATATAAGCGCTTGTTCTTAAAGCACTTACGTCGTGAAAAAAGATGTATTTTTTGCCTGCCTATAAGATTGATATGGCCAAAGATGGCTTGCTCCAAATGACGGGTACTCATGCCGGTAAAGGCGAACTTGGGCTTCGACCCTGGTAAATGCTCAGAGACAAATAATCAATTTGCCGTAGAGACTGCTAAGTTTGCTTTTTACTTTTTCCAATAATCAATAAGAAATAATTAGTATCTGTTGCGGAAAACAAAAACCAGCGATGTCACCCCTGCGAAAGCAGGGGTCCAGAGCGAAAAAGCTGGATTCCCGCTTGCGCGGGAATGACAAATACTGTTTCCGCAACAGGAAATAATCAGTTGACTCAGGCCATCTTGCTGACTGCTTCGGTGACCAGCTCGCTTATCGGTAAATGCTGTGGACATTGAGCTTCGGCGGCGCTGTAATCTGTGCTGAGCAGTTTGCTTCT
>JBDRTM010000561.1:0-3305 GCA_043824065.1 Planctomycetota bacterium
TGAAAACGGTATTTTGGAGCTTAAAGAGCGACAACTTTCACTCCTGTTTTTACCTTGAAGATGTCCGATAAAATAATTTTTTTTAAAGAAAATTTTTTTACAAAAAATTATCCCTCTTTCTGATTCAATAATAGATATTTACTTGAAAACACGCGAAAAAATTTATTATTATCGGAATTGGCCTGATAAAAGGTAATGTAAATAGTAAATGTCGTATTCTGCTGGTTTTTATCGTATAATTCCCCCAGAAACAGGAGTTAAAAAGTTGACAATTAAAAATAGAAAGAAAAATTGCAAAACTTCGTACAAAAAGTTTGACATTCGGGACCGAAATTTTTAATATCCGATGGTTTTTGCGCACGATGAGACCAAATTATTCTCAAAAATATTTTTTTGAAAGGAGCGGATGCACTATGGCCATAAAAGACGCCAGGCAGTACCTGCAGGAAAAATTGGACAAAGAGAACTTCTCGAAATTATCAGCTATCGCAAACGATAAGCTTGAACAGTTCATCGCTGATTCTATCGAGTTGGCAAAGCCGGCAAAGGTGAGCCGAGTAATACAGCTATGGTTGTTCTATAAGTTTTGTTAGGACTAAACATTGACCAACAGATTGAAGCATAGAGATATTTACCTGCCTATAAGGCAGCTTTCAAATACGGAAATGGTGGTGCTTTAGTTTTTAAGAGCAGAAAAAACCGGTACATTTTGTTGCGAAAGAATGAAAGGAAGCATCATACAAATGCAAATAATTGATTTTTCACGAGACTGGAAAACGCTTTGTCTCCCGAAACAGATATCAGACCTATTAGAAAACTGCCCTTCTTGCATTTTCCCGAAAAGTCGGGATGAAGTCTTATCGCTGGCAATGGGCGGCAAGTCCGAGGGCATTTTTGAAGTAGCTTATGATGTGCCCGGCCGAGGCAGGGTTGTCGAGGCTACAGTGGCACGCTGCAAGAACGGATTGGCCATCAATTACACCGAGCCTTATATGCGCAGGCGGGACCCCGAATGTATGGTCGTAGCTGACCCCGAACAAACAGATAAGACCCGTTACAGTGAGCGGTTCGGAGAACCCTTTGATAAAGTACGGACGGAAACCTTGGATTGGCTACGGCAGCAGAATCTCGTTGCGATGCTCTTTACACTTGGTGGGTTTGATCCTGAATCGGGCCGGGGCGCTCTGCTAATAGCACCGGAAAATACAGGTTTTTTTATCGGAGGCCTTGGAGACCTTCAGGGAATGATTCCCTCTGATAAGGTTCCGGCAAATTTCAGGGTTCGCAGTGTAATTTACCTGGCTCCACCTTTTAGACATACGCACTTTAATGGAAAGCAGCTCGTTGTGCACAATCGTCTTAATGGCCTGCACGAAGTATTTTCTTACAATCTTTATCCAGGGCCCAGTGCCAAAAAAGGTGTTTACGGTGTATTGCTTTCTATTGGAGAAGACGAAGATTGGCCCACTCTCCATGGGTCCACTGTTCAGGTGGTTACTCCTTATGATAATGTGACAACAATCATGCACGAAGGCGCCAGCGGCGGTGGAAAGAGCGAGATGCTGGAATATGTTCACCGCGAGGGAGATGGGCGTTTGCTGTTTGGCCTAAATACTGTGACCGAAGAAAAACGTCACCTGGTCTTGAATCAAGGTTGTGCTCTGCGTCCGGTGACTGATGATATGGCCATGTGTCAACTAAATAAAGAAAACAGCAGTGGTTACCTTTTGGCTAAAGATGCAGAACAGGCATGGTTTGTGCGTCTAAACCATATCCAAAAGTACGGCACTGATCCACATCTGGAAGGGTTAACGATTCGCCCCGAGGAGCCTCTGATTTTTCTCAACCTGCAAGGAACGCCAGGAGCAACCTGCTTGATATGGGAACATACCGAAGATAAGCCAGGGGTAGCGTGTCCTAATCCTCGTGTCATTTTACCCAGACGGCTCATTCCTGAAGCAGTTGACGGAGAGGTTGAAGTAATGATCCGCAGCTTTGGTATACGAACACCTCCGTGTACAAAAGAGCGACCGAGCTACGGTATCGTGGGATATTTACATATACTGCCGGCCAGCCTGGCCTGGTTATGGAGGCTGGTTGCACCGCGAGGTTATGACAACCCCAGTATAACTGATACCGAGGGAATGACGAGCGAAGGAGTCGGCTCGTATTGGCCCTTTGCTACAGGGCGCATGGTTGATCACGCCAATTTGCTGCTTCGACAAATCCAAACTACTCCGAAGGTACGTTACACCTTGACGCCAAACCAACATGTCGGTGCGTGGAAGGTAAGTTTTATGCCACAATGGATAGCACGCGAATACTTAGCAAGGCGGGGCATTGCAAAGTTTCAGCCGCATCAGATTGCACCAGCTCGATGCCCGCTACTGGGATACGCCTTGAAATCAATGCAAATTGAAGGAACACTTCTGCCCCAATGGTTTTTACGGGTAGAAACGCAACCTGAAGTTGGCCTTGAGGGCTACGATGCAGGTGCGGAAATTCTGGAGAAATTCTTTGCTCGTGAATTGCAAAAGTTTCATCATCCAGACCTGTACCCGTTAGGCAAAGAAATCATAACCTGTTGTCTAGATAAGGGAACGGCGCAAGACTACGATGCCTTGTTACACGGCGTGTTTGTGTAAGATGAAAATTATAGAGTCATGGCCCAGTTCGATATTGGGCGAAAGAATAATCGCGCGGTCGGCCGTATCCACTGTGTAAATGTAGAAAAGGGAATTTTCGGCATTATCCGCGATGTGAGTCCCGAAGATGACCCTATTATTTATGAAGCCCTGACAAGCCCCTGCGAGGTAATATTCTCTAACGTGTTGGTCAACGAAGGCAGGCCTCACTGGTTGGGTATGGGAGCCGAGCTGCCGGAGAAGGGTGTCAACTTCTCAGGTGTGTGGTTCAAGGGCAAACCCGATGCAAAAGGTAATGAAATCGGCTGTGCCCACAAGAACGCCCGATATGCGGTAGCTCTTAGCGCACTGAAGAATTGCGACCCGGAACTGGATAATCCAAAAGGCGTGGATTTGGCCGGTGTTATGTACGGCGGACGTGATCCGAAATCATACGTGCCCTGCCAGCAGGGGTTTGACTGGGAGCACGGCATCGTCGCTTACGGCGCTTCGCTCGAAACCGAAACGACTTTCGCAACTGTCGGCAAGGAAGGCGTGCCGGAGATTAACCTGATGAGTATCCAGGACTTTGTGGCTATTTCGCTGGGCAAATATGTAAAGAACAACCTCGATTTCGGCAAGAAACTCAAAAATCCGCCTCTGGTTTTCGGCGTAAATTAC
>JBDRTM010000562.1:0-3959 GCA_043824065.1 Planctomycetota bacterium
AATAGCTCTGCTGTCTCTTGCAGCGATTGGCACGTACAAGCATGGCAGTAACCCTGCCATCCAAGGCATTTGTGCTGCGTGCGGATCGATTGGTCGAAGATTCTTCGCATAATCAAGGCCAGGCACAAGCTGGTCACCACCGTTCATAATGGACTCCGTCGAATGATTAGGATCAGCGGTGGGCACCAGCGTTGCAGGCCCAGAGCCTTTGCCTAAAACCAGCTTTGCCAGCAACAGACGGCGGTAAGCCCGTCCGTTGAATCCTATTGTTAGGCAAATTCCTCGGCTTGCAGGCCCCGTTCAAATCATTACGTACTCGCACGTTCTGCACCACCGTCCCCTAAGTTTCCCAGACCCCGGTGGTGTCCAGGACACTCGCCTTTCAGGGTTCAGAGGCAGCCTCTGTTTAGGTCAGTCCCTTCCATATGTTTCCGCCCTTTCGAGCTTCGTGGCATAAGGAGACCAGACCTTGCATTGACATTCTCTCTCCCAAACGCATCCAGGACTGCTGCCTTCCGTCAAAATGAGAACGTCGGCTTTCCCCCGCCTGCGTCTCAGCGAGGTTATCCTAATGACCACAACTTTAACAAATTTCTCACGCTCAATCCCGCGGCCTGCACTCTTACTACACCCAGCTTCGCACTTCCATTACTGGATTTGCACGTGGGTTCGTTGCTGACCTGTCGGCTTTGACTTTGGTCAGGTGGGACTTGAACCGCATTGGCTCTCACCCACTGGGTAACAATGGCGAATTTCATGGACTTACGCCCATTCCCAACACCTCGAATTTATCTTGGCACAACATTTTTTTTGTTAGCGATCCCTTTGTTCGCTCAAATATTTATTGACTCGCTTTTCCCATTTATCGGGATCACATTTCAAGTGCATGACAGCAAATACTATAATTTCATTTGACTTATGCTGATACAGAACCCCGTATGGAAAACGATTAATCAGACATCTTCTTGTAGTTTTCGAAAAACAAGGCCAAGCTTGAGGAAAAGAAGATATGCGACTCAGGCATTCTTTCACCTCGACTGCACATTCATATCCAAGTCCGGGGTATTGAGTATTGTAGTAATCAATCGCTTCAGCCATTTCCGCCTCAGCGCATGCAAGAATGCGAGCCTTCATCTTTTCGATAACCTCTTGAAAACATTTTCTGCTGTGTCCGCAGGGATTTTCCCTGCCTCAAATGCGGCAACTCTATCTTCCACTTCTTCACGCCATTTGGCATCAATGTCATTATTCGAAAAAGGAGCAAAGCTGAAAAATAAACGCTCAATTAGCTCAGCCCTGTCAATGGGATTGAGTTGTAAAGCTTCTTGAAATACAGATTCAGCTACGGCAGTCATAATATCCTCCTCTGATTCATATTTTGGTATGCAACCTGGTCTATGTTGGCTAACGATAAATGTGAGTGTTACCGTGTTACAATGCGCTCACCGTGTTTGGGTTATTCAACGCTTCTATACTTTGCAACGGTTTCATCTGTAATCGCCCACCAGTCAGAACGGTGTTGTGTAGACTGCTTCTGCGCAGGATGTTATCCTGACGGAGCTTGCATCCGAACCGCTGACCTTTCACGCGCCTAACATGAATTAGGCATTTGCTGTCTACGGGAAAAGGCCAAGGCGCATCCACTGTCGTCGTGCTGCTATCTGTGCCTCGCTATTCATCTCCAATCGAGCGACCGTTGCCCTGCCAATCGCGGTGAGACCCTCAATCTCCCCGCTCTCGAGATTGACCCGGAAGTGCTCTTCCCATCGGTCTTCCCGTGGGTAGAAAAGACGGACAACAGCTTGGCCTTCGGGATCAATGCTGCTGACGTGCATGGCCTTACGGAGATTACAGGAGCGGCACGCCAGAGCCCAATTGGTTTCGGTGTCGGTACCGCCACGCGAGATAGGAAAGATATGCTCGACCTCGAATGGAAAGTTAAACACCGCTTCAGGAGCGTGGCAATACTCACACCGATGTCCCGCCCATAGCGCTACGTATACATAGTGTGGGTTCATCGCTTCAATTCGTCTGCGAGTGCAGCAGCGCGAGCCGCCGCAGCACGCAACTCAACTTCGACCAGCGCCTCCAGGTCGGCTTGCTCCCCAGTTGGCAGAGGTTGTCCCTTATCTCGGCCTATACGCCAGCGCCCCATCAACTCAGCCAGTCGCTGTTGTTGGCCCGCGTTAAAGAAGCGATCCGGACGCAGACTTTGAACAATTATCAGCGTGCTCTCTTCGTCTTCAGACAGCTGTGCAGTCAGGGCGTCCAATGCCTCCCCGGCAGTATTGCCGTATGATTGCCTATTTCCAGCTACGGCACAATAGGAGGCATCGGCCTTCTCGGTTGGTATAGGCAAGATTGCTACTTTTGTCATCGTGATTACCTCCTCATGGTCATTCTGCTATGTTTTCAAGCAGAACTCTGCCTCATTTGGCGGCCTAACCAGAAGTTCACCTGGGAGATTTAGGGGACGTTGGTGCAGAAAGTGCTTAATAGGAAACATAGCCAGTTCGCTAAGCACTTTCTGCACCAACGTCCCCTATTTTCCCTATTTTCCTGTAAGACGAGGGGGGTGAAACACAAATCCGCCCAAAGTGCGGCCGCCTGATGGTAATGATTAAGGGGCTGCGGCCGCAAAAGAGGGGGCCTCCTTGATTCTAAAATCACTACCTGTTCATTCTAAAAGACTTAGCCGGCTTGCGCAAAAAATGATATTTTGTGCCATGGGGATAGTGTGCCCAAATTCCGGAAACAATAAGGTATTCAATGAGTTGGAGGTATCATAAGATGGTGATAAAGTGCCAATGTCCCCTTTATGCCATAAGAAATCATTCAAATTTCGATTAAAGTCTACCCACCTCGTCTCAAAATAGACGGCTACCCCCCGAATACCCCTTTATTCAAACTCCAATAGCCCCCCCGCTTAGTTCAACCCAGAATTGTGTGTCGGCTACGCTTCGGTCGAAGGTGGCGCTGGTCTGTCCCGCGACACACGAATTCTTAATACGTTGGGCGGCCCCGCCCACAAACACCCGCCCTGCCCCCGCCCACGCCGACTGCCCACGGGCGCTGCGGTGAGACGCCGAGCGTTGCGCCGCGGCGAGACCCCACTGCTGACCGCCGCGCCGCCTGGCATGGGACGTTTTGGCCTGCCCGCGTCGGTCAATTTGCCGACTCGGAGCCCAACGGCCCGCGGTTCACCTGCGCCCGCAGCGTCCGAACCTCACGTTACGCACACAACCGCCGCCGCTGCGGCGTCAGGTGGAACCAGTGTAAGCACTAACCCCGCAAAACGAGACCCGCCGTCTATGATGGCGAACCGTGTCAACGACCCGCTGCACGACGAACTACCAAATAGGATGAGCCACCTGCTGGTACAGTGAACGTCGCCCAACTGCCCCGATACATGGCCACAAAAACTTCGTTGCTACCGCACCAGAGCGTCTATGGACAGATAGTTATTAAGGAACCGCAACACTTGCTGAGATAGGCCCTCATAGCCTGAAATTCGATCCTCGTAGACGATAGTACGCACATTCCGAAGGTCAAATGGAATATCATCAGCTTCTTGCGCTATTTGGATCACGTACTTGCCAAGCACATGAGACATTCCCAGTTCGTAGAAGACGTTAGGGTTTTTGTTAGTGAGATCTGCAATTACTACCTTTGACCGGTTGATGTATTCCCATATATCCCTCATGATGTCGGTCGATTTGTATATGTCATCAGCCCGAATGCACCGTAGCCGGGTTTGACTCTCGATTGGTGCTTTGATGTATCTTTCGTAGATTTCCGTCAGCTTTGCTGGCTTGAAAGGCATCAGCACGAAACAGATATCTTCCTCTTTAGCGTCGGGGATTTCTCCCCAAAAGGCGGGCTTGTCCGCATGTCGATTCCGATGTCACTCTACACTGATCCACTCATTCTCTGAGCGTCGGCCTAAATTAAAAAACCTT
>JBDRTM010000563.1:0-3922 GCA_043824065.1 Planctomycetota bacterium
GTTGGAAGTATGGTCGGAGCGATTAGTTAGTTTACGGGAGGCAAAGCGATGCGGGATTCGGGGGCAGACGGAAAGAAGCCTATCAAAGAAGCAGAAAAGCTGTGCGCACAAAAGCCTAAATTGGAGCGCGTTAGCCACTATATCACCAAAGACAGGAAAGCAGGAGCTGTACTTACAGGGCTCGGAGTCGGCGTCGAACAAGCAAAAAGAAAAGTGGGAATCGATATATTAGGCGAAGTTGCCTGGGGGACGCACTTCTGCATTTTCTATCAGAGCAAACAAGATTTGATTGATATTCTCGTGCCTTACTTCAAAGAGGGCTTGGAAGACAATGAATTTTGCATGTGGATTACTTCAGAGCCATTAAACGCTAAAGAGGCGAAGAAGTCATTGAAGCGGGCGGTGAAGAACCTTGATAGTTATATCAGGAAGGGCCAGATAGAGATCTTGGACTATGGCGAGTGGTACACCAAATCCGGGAAGTTCGAGGCCGATAGAGTGCTGCAAGGCTGGATTCAACAGTATGATGACGCTATAAAAAGAGGATTTGATGGGCTGCGCTTAACCGGCAATACGTTTTGGCTTGAGAAAAAAGATTGGATTGAATTTATCGACTATGAAGAAAGTGTGAACAACATCATCGGTAAGTACAGAATGCTCGCCATTTGCACCTACTCACTTGATAAGTGTGAAGCAGGGGAAATGATTGATGTTATCAACAACCATCAATTTGTTGCTGTGAAGCATGAAGGGATTTGGAACATTTTGAAAAGCGCCAAGCAAAGGAAGATGGAGCAGGCGCTGCATGACAGCGAGAAGAAATACCACTTCCTGTTTACGAATATGCGTGACGGTTTTGCTTATTGCAAAATCATAGTAGATGAAAATAATAAGCCCGTAGATTTTGTCTATCTTGAAATTAACGATGCCTTTGAAAAATTAACTACCTTAAAAAGAAAAGACGTTATCGGGAAAAAGGCCACAGAAGCAATACCGGGTATTAGGGACGCGCACCCCGAGTTATTCGACATTTACGGTAAAGTGGCCTTGACCGGAAAAGGAGCCGACTTTGATATATACTTGGAGCCTTTAAAAATATGGCTTTCCGTTTCCGCCTATAGCCCACAAAAAGGGTATTTTGTTGAAGTGTTTGAAAACATCACCAAGCGTAAAAAGGCGGAGGCAGAAGCACGCGATGCCCAACAGAAACTGATTGAACAGCAGCACCATGAGAAGGAGCATGTGGAGGCGGAGCTGGAGAAATTGCGTGATGAGCTTGTCAAGACGACTCGACTGGCGGCAATTGGACAGGTATCCGCGAGCATTGCTCACGATTTGCGCAACCCGCTCGGGGCGGTGCGCAACGCCTCCTACTTCCTTAGACGCCGACTTTCAAAGGACAAACCAAAGGCCTCTGAGCATCTCAAGATCATTGACCAGGAGGTTGCCAAGGCAGATCAGATCATTACCAATCTCTTAGAGATGGCCCGACCGAAGGCATCACACAAGCAGGTGGTGGATTTAGCTGAGATAGTCAAGCAGGTGTTCGGCCAAGCTAAGGGAATCGAAGGAGTACGTTGTCGAACCTCGCTCGTCCCCGATCCGTTTATGGTACGGACCGATCCCAACCAGTTGCGGCAGGCAATCAGCAACATCATGTACAACGCTGTTTATGCTATGAAAGGGCATGGTGAGTTTCTTGTTGAAGCGACCCGCGATTCTGATTATGATACTCTTGTTTTTCGGGACACCGGACCGGGCTTTGACCCGGAGGTCAGAGATAGGCTCTTTGAGCCGCTTGTTACTACCAAGGCCAGCGGTACCGGCCTGGGACTGACGATATGTCGTCAGATCGTGGAAAAGCACGGCGGGACTATTCGCGCAGAGGATTGCAAAGGGGGCGGAGCGGTTATAAGAATTCGGCTGCCGCGGCAGTGATATAAGATTTTCGGAGATTTGGAGTACAGGATCATGTCTAAAAAGGACGACAGTAAAAAGTCAGAAAAGATACTCATCGTCGATGATGAGGAAAATATGCGAAAGACGCTCGCCGACATACTTATAGACGAGGGCTACAGTGTTTCTACGGCGGCGACGGGGGAGGAAGCGATCGAATTGTGCACGAAGGATCCACATGAGACCATACTTATGGATGTGCGAATGCCCGGCATTGACGGCGTGGAGGCCTTCAGGCAAATCCGGCGCCACAAGGAAGGAGTCCGTGTTATCCTGATGAGCGCATATAGCGTCGATGCCTTGAAGGAAGCTGCCCTTGACGAAGGCGCAATAGCCTTTCTCTCAAAGCCGCTGGATCTGGAGAAAGTGGTCAGCCTCATTGGCGAGGTCAAAGACACGGCCATCCTGGTGGTCGAAGACGACGAGCAGACGGCCGAGCTGCTCCGCGCGAATCTGAAGGAGCAGGGATACAGGGTATCAATAGCCAGGTCTTCGCATGATGCCCTGGAGCTTGTCGAACAAATCCGGTTCGACCTCATATTTCTTGACGCGAATCTGCCATCAATGAACGGGCTGGAGCTTTATTTGGCGATAAAGAAAATCACGCCGACCGCGGTTGCGATTATGATCTCCGACATGGAGAAGGAGTTCGAGGAAATTGCCAGGGAAGCTGTTCGACGCAATGCATATACGATAGTGAGAAAGCCTCTGGACATCGACCATATTCTGGGCTTGCTGCAGCGGATTACCAGCAAACGGATCTCGGGGGACAATCGCAAACCGCCAACATAAGATTAAAGACGTGCGCGATTCAGGAGAACGTACTCATGGAAGAGAAAGTGAGATGTGAGCGGAACTCAAGCCTGCTCATCGTTGAGGACGACGAATCGCAACTGCGGACACTCACCGCTATTATGCAAGAAGAGGGTTTTGACGTCATCGGCTGCTCCACGGCGTCCGAAGCCCTCGAGCACCTCAACCGTCTGGAAACGGGCGTGGTCGTGCTGGACCTGCGCCTGCCTGATCTGAGCGGTACGCAACTGCTGGAGAGGCTTGCCGATGCTACTGACAAGATTAGTGTCATAATCAACACTGCATACAGTTCGTACGAGTCGGCGAAGGATGCCCTGAACCTCGGCGCGTTCGCTTACGTTGAGAAAGCAGGCGATCCGGATGAACTCCTACGGCATGTGCACAGGGCATTCCAGGCAAGCCTCCGCTCTTATGCTGACGAACTGGAGACTGCGGTGGCGGAGCGAACTCATGAACTGCTCCAGGCAAATGAATCGCTCAAGGAAGAAATCAACGAACGAGAGCTGACGGAGGAGGCGCTGCGGGCGAGTGAAGAGAAATATAGAGCCCTTTTTGAGAACGCCGGAGAAGGGATAATAACTTTAGATATGGACGGAAGGATCACGGGGGCAAATAGGCTTGTTGAAGAATACGGATTTAACAGAGATGAATTGGTCGAGAGAAGGCTTTTTGATTTTGTTCCAGAATATGACAAAGCCAGGTCGGTTATTGATTTTCAGGCCTTGGTTGTCGGCAGCCGGGTCCAGGGCCAGATGGACGTAATCACTCCCAAAGGAATCAGGACAGTAGAATACAGGGATACCCCAATAGTACGGGCAGAAGAAGTTATTGGCGTGCAGATAATTTTGACGGACATCACCGAGCGCAAGAAGGTGGAGGAGGCACTGCGGGATAGCGAGGAGAAGTTTTCCAAGGCTTTTCATGCCAGCGCTGATATAGTCGCTATTGCCAGGCTTGAAGATGGCAAATTAATTGAAGTTAATGAAGCTTACACCCACGTTACCGGCTATACACGGGAAGAGGTAATTGGGCATGATACACTTGAGTTAGGCATCTGGATCAAGCCGAAGGAACGTTCCAGAGTATATCAGTTATTGAAGGAGCACGGCCAGATTCGAAATGAGGAAGCAAGCATACGCATGAAATCAGGCAA
>JBDRTM010000564.1:0-4999 GCA_043824065.1 Planctomycetota bacterium
CGTTTCGGGCGCCAGTCTATCTCAACTAAAGACATCTTATATTATTCTCCCTGGGCCTATAATCTAATCCAATTCAAACCGGGCTTTATATTCGTCTATTTCATGCTGTTTTGCCTCTGGTTGCTCTTCTTTGGAAAGCAACTGATTTTCCATCACCAAAACATCCATATTGGTTGCCATAAAGCAGCGGTACGCATGCTCCGGCGAACACACAATCGGTTCGCCCCGAATGTTAAAACTTGTATTGATAATCACCGGACAGCCGGTTTTTTCCTTAAATAAACTCATAAGACGGTACAGTTTTGGGTGACGCTGCGAATCGACAGTCTGGATGCGTGCTGAATAATCCACATGGGTAATAGCCGGCACAACGCTGCGTTTGACCTTTAGTTTTTCCAGCCCTTTGAGCGATTCAATCGGCACATCCGGTGTTAAGCGCTTCGCCTCTTGAATTGATGCAACCAACAGCATATAAGGGCTGTCTTCTTCAGGTCTCATCTGAAAATAGTTCGCCACATCTTCCCGAAGCACACAGGGAGCGAAGGGACGAAAAGACTCGCGGAGCTTGATCTTGCGGTTCATTATTGACTGCATTTTTTCACTGCGTGCATCACCAATGATGCTGCGGTTTCCTAATGCCCGGGGCCCAAACTCCATCCGTCCCTGAAACCAGCCGATGACTTTGCCTTCGTCTATCAAATCAGTAACCTTATCGAGTAATTGTTCTTCATCGTTGTATGTGTGATACTTTGCGTTGACAGAATCCAGAAACAGGCGGACTTGTTCGTTACTATAAGCAGGACCAAGCAAGGATGCTTGCTGTTTATCATGGCCGTCAACTCTCCGCTCATTATTCAGCAATTGGTACCAAACAAACAATGCTGCTCCTAATGCCCCGCCGGCGTCGCCGGCTGCAGGCTGAATCCAGATATTATCGAATGGGCCTTCATGCAAAATACGACCGTTCCCAACACAATTCAGGGCCACACCACCGGCTAATACCAGGTTCTTCATACCTGTTCGATTATGCACATGCCTGACGGCCCGGAGCATAATCTCTTCAGTAACGGCCTGGATGGACGCTGCAATGTCCATTTCCCGCTGGGTGAGGGGCGATTCTGACCTGCGCGGCGGGCCGCCAAAGAGCTTTACAAATTTCGAGCCGGTCATTACAGTTTTATGACAATAAGGAAAATACGACATGTTCAAACGGAACGAGCCATCTTCTTTCAGGTCGATTAGTTTTTCTAATATGAGCTCGGAGTATTTTGGTTCGCCGTACGGTGCCAGGCCCATCATTTTGTATTCGCCCGAGTTGACCCGAAAACCGGTAAAGTATGTAAAAGCAGAATAAAGCAGCCCTAAGGAATGAGGGAAATGCATCACGTGTGTCAATTCAATTTTGTTGTCCCTGCCCGTGCCGAAGCTTGCCGTTGCCCATTCACCAACGCCGTCCATTGTAAGAATGGCGGCCTCATCGAAAGGGCAGGGGAAAAAGGCACTTGCAGCGTGGGATTCGTGGTGTTCGGTAAAAACATAACGGCCCTTGTACTTGTTGTGCAAAGCCCTGTCCATTTCCCGGGGCAAATGCAGCTTCAGCCGAAGCCACAACGGCATACCCATCAGGAACTGCTTAAAACCTCGGGGGGCATAACCAATGTAGCTTTCCAGCAGTCTTTCGAATTTCAGAAGCGGCTTTTCATAGAAAACAACATAATCGAGCTCTTCAGCCGTGAGCCGGCCGGCTTTAAGACAATACTCGACCGCATTTGCCGGGAATTGATTGTCATGCTTCTTTCTTGTAAATCGCTCTTCCTGGGCGGCGGCAATAATTTCGCCATCACGCAAAAGCGCTGCGGCACTGTCATGGTAGAAGGCCGATATTCCCAAAATATTCATAAAGTCATATCCATTAAAATCACCCTAAGAAATTGCTGCTCGAGTGAAATTACGAACCAAGGGGGCGATTATAAGCTATATCGGCTACAAACGCAAAGCCGATAGAGTATCCAGACTTTCTTATTGAGCTTTGTGTTACGCCTGTTAGAAGTGTATGTATCAATATTAATGGCGTACAGGGTGGCACCCTCAAACTTGTTTGGGCGTGGTCTTGCCGGTAAAACCTGCCTCTTTTGTATATTTTTAGTTTCCTTTATTTTCAAAGGCCAATAAGAGAGAAGAGTTTTTTTGATAGAAAGTGCTTTTTTCACATTTTAATCTGGTTTGTTCTTGCAATTTTGAGGCGAAATCATAT
This sequence comes from Planctomycetota bacterium, assembly GCA_043824065.1. Lineage (GTDB taxonomy): Bacteria > Planctomycetota > Phycisphaerae > Sedimentisphaerales > Anaerobacaceae > NIOZ-UU13. The sequence goes on from JBDRTM010000564.1 coordinate 2,255, forward strand.
ATTTAATGACTTTAATGGTTCCGGTGGGGTAAGACCCCATCCTCGTTAAATAGAACAGGAGCGCATTCGATGTCGAGAGAATGTTTCTTTACAGGTAAGCGAACAGTGGCCGGCAGAAGTATCGCCCGGCGGGGTAAGGCAAAGCATCTTGGCGGGGTTGGTAAAAAAGTTACCGGCGTTACCAAGAGAAAGTTTAAGCCGAATATACAAAAGGTTCGGGCTGTTGTTGACGGCAAAGTTTGCAGGATTAGGGTTTCAGCCAAAGCCATTCGTATGGGCCTTGTGCAAAAGCCTCCAAAGCGAGATTACAAACCCGCCGAGAAGACCACCGGCTGACAAAAGCATTTTCCATAGAGGATTTTCTTTGAGCGGGGCGGATTCTGCCTCGCTTTTTGTTTAAGCAGGGATTGAAAATGGCCAAGAAAATCGACCAGGCCCAAGTAAGAAAGGTTGCCAGGTTATCTCGGCTGGAATTAACCGAACCGGAGGTTGAGGAATTTACGGGACAATTAAGCGCAATTCTTGACTACGTGGAAAAAATGAATGAGCTGGACACTACCGATGTTGAACCGTTGGCACATTGTCTGCCGATTAGCAATGTTTTGCGCGAAGATTGCGCCAAAGAGTCACTTGGAACGGAAAAGACATTGACCAATGCACCCCAGCGGGATGGGGAGTTCTTCAAAGTGCCGAAAATACTGGATGATAGTTCCGGTGCATAAGAGAGAGTTAGTACAAAACAGATTGGAAGGTTTTTGGCAATGAAAACAAATTACTTAATATGTTTTGCGTTTATGCCCTTGTTTTTGATTGGTTGTGCACAGATGGAGAAGAGCAAAATGAGTTCTGTTCCGCCGGGCAGTCAGCATCCCCAGACGTTTGAAAAGCAAATAACAAAAACTTTAAGCTGTAATTATTTGTTGTTTCTGCCGGAGGACTACGGTCAGAAAAAGCAGCACTGGCCTTTGATTATGTTTCTGCACGGTGCCGGCGAACGCGGCGATGATTTGGAAAAGGTAAAGAAACACGGCCCACCGAAGATAGTTGAAAACCGAAAGGATTTTCCTTTTATCGTGGTCTCTCCGCAGTGTCCGACAGTTGATTGGTGGACAGATAAAGTTGAAGTGCTCATAAACCTTTTGGATGATATCGTTGCCCGGTATAAGGTGGATAAGGAAAGGATTTATCTTACGGGTCTGAGCATGGGAGGGTACGGCACCTGGTCTTTGGCCTTTGCGTATCCCGAACGCTTTGCCGCTGTCGCGCCCATCTGCGGCGGAGGTAAGCGATTTATGGCTGATAAACTCAAAGATATACCCGTCTGGGTTTTCCATGGAGCAAAAGACAAGACCGTTCCCCTCAAGGAATCTGAAGAAATGGTCAATGCGATAAGAAATCGTGGCGGAAACGCCAAATTCACAATCTATCCCGACGCCGGCCATGACTCCTGGACCGAAACCTACAATAACCAGAAACTTTACGATTGGTTTCTTGAGCATCGTAAAACTAAGTAACTATCTCAAATCTGTCACCCTGAGCGAAGCGAAGGGTCTTGCCGGCAGAAATAAGAGGTTCTTCCCCTTCGGCTTCGCTCAGGGCTAAAGGCTTTTTGCGCTCAGAATGACAAATTGTGTTTTGAGATAGTTTCTAAAGGCAGGATAATCTCCATTAAATAGCAGGACGCGAAATACGAATTACGAATTTGGCTCGACACCAATCGAGGCAACGAAAATCTCACCGGTGTATTGAGCTGCGCTTCCGGATGTAAAGCCCTTTTTGACCGCAACGAAAGTTACGGTATAGTTTGCCCTGATAGCTGTACCAAGCGGCTGACCGCTATCGCAATCTAAGCCCGACGGAATATCCACCGCCAGAATGGGACAATTACAGGCATTTATAGTTTCTATCAACTGCTTATACTCATCACTCAACTGCCCACCTAATCCCGTGCCGAACAGGGAGTCAACGAGCATATCAGCATCGGCGGCGAAAGCTTTAATCCGGGCGGGCACATCGCCGTCTCTTAGATTTAACTGTTCGACCTGCCGAGACGTGCTGTCTCCGGCACGGCTGATTGGCCGGCCTAATCGCTCTAAAATATCGAGGTTTATCTTCGCATCCCCTTTGACCTTACTGCGGTCGCCGCATATCACCACCACAACTTCAAAGCTACTGTTCAAAAGATGCCTGGCGATTACATACCCATCGCCGCCGTTGTTTCCGGTACCGCAGAATATACAGACCTTTGGATGGGCAACGTCTTTTAATTTGTCTTTAATCAGCTCGGCACAACTGCGTCCGGCGTTTTCCATTAAAACCACACCCGGTATGCCAAGCGTATTTATCGCCCAAGAGTCAACCGCGCGAACCTGGTCCTTTGTCATCAAAACACATTTTTTATCCGGCGAATACTTTTCCATAATCATCTATTTTACATTCTAAACTTACAACTTCAACTGTGCTAAATCGTGATGCTCCATTTTTTACAAGATTGGCTCCCTGTTTGAGGATTCAGAGAAGCTCAACCGTAGGGATCTCCACTTCGCTTCGAGTTTGAAATTGGCTTTGTTTTGGGTTTGTTTTTTTGGGGCCGGAAGGCGGTTTTATTTTCATAATCCTCTATAAAATATAAGCTTGCGTTCATTTTTACCCTCTTGGAAATTGGGTTTGAATTGGGTTTGTTTATTCGGACTGAAAAATCATCTTTTTTTCTGTAATCCTTTGTTATAAGTGAGTTTACATTCA
>JBDRTM010000565.1:0-4646 GCA_043824065.1 Planctomycetota bacterium
AGAAAAATCGTTTGGGCAGAGGCTCAGATTTGGGGCACGTGGGGGGAAATCTGTGCCTCTGGGGCCCCGAACGATTTTTCTCGGTCGTCCGAAACGCCGATTGCACCTACTCATTATTCGGAAGAGCCGAAAATAAACGGTTTTCATATTGTGAGGGTTGAGATTGCCACAGTCGGCTTCGGCTCCTTCGCAATGACATTTGAGGCGCTCGCGATGATGAAAAAGATGTATGAGGATGACTATATCTTTCTTACGGCGATGGTGTAAATCGGTCTTTGGTCCTTGAGGTATTTGCGTTCGAAGTTTGTGCCGACCCATTCGCTGGCTTCAGCACCGGCCGTGGGGAGAAAATCAATTTGTTCGAGCCGAGGGCAGGCACATTGGGCTGCCCCTACTGTCAGGACTTGCTTTATCTGTTCAAAATAGTCTGCGTGGTCGGTGGCGATTTTTAACTGTCCGCCCGTTCTTAAACAGCGAACCAGATGCTCCAAATTGGCTGGGCAGATGAAGCGCCTTTTGTGATGACGTTTTTTCGGCCAGGGGTCGGGAAAATAAATGTGGAAACACTCTACGGAGTTGTCGGGCACAAAATCGGCTAAAAAGGTTGCGGCATCGGTGCGGATTATCCGCACGTTTGTAAGGCCCCATCTGCCGATGCGGTCAACTGCGAAGCGGTAGTATTTGCGGGCCCATTCGATGCCGAGGAAATTGTTACCCGGCTGGGCCCTGGCCTGGTTGAGCAGGAAGGTCCCTTTGCCGGCGCCGATTTCGATGTGGACCGGACCCGCACGTCCGAAAATCCGGACAAAATCGATTTTGCCATCCTCCGTAAGGAGTCCCCAGGACAAATCTTCGGGGTTTAGTGAGACCGAAGGATATTCCTTTAAAATTCGCGCCATTCGCTAAATCAAGTCCAAAAAACACACATATCAGGTTATTAGGGCGACAGGACATCGGGTTATCAGGCCTGATTCTCTGATTTCCTGGTCCTCTGATTTCCTGGTGTCTGTATTATACAGAATAACATCCGTTCGGGCGAATATCGAAATTGCTTATCCGGCTTTACTGCGATTAAAGTGGCCCCAGAGACTGTTCGATAAGAATCTGTGAACCTGATTGTTGGCTGATGCGTATTCATTATAGGACGAAATTGCAGAGGCCAAGATAAGGAAGTTTGAAAATGATTCTACAATTGGTCAGAGCACGGCGTAGGCAGATTTTAGTAGATATTGATACCCAAAAGGATTTTCTTTTAGCTGGGGGCAAGGCATGTATAGGGAACCACAGGAGGGTGTTGGCGCATATCCGCAGGGTGATGGCCTGGGCGAGATACAGAAATGTCCCGGTAATCTCGACTGCTGAGGTCCACCCCAATCATAACAGCGAAAGTGAAGTCAGTTACTGTCTTGATGGTACAGATGGGCAAAGGAAGATACGTTACACGCTGTTTAATAACCGTGTAAGTTTTGCAGCAGATGGAAATACTGATTTGCCGAGAGATATGCTGCGACGGTACAAGCAGGTCATCCTTCACAAGCGGTGCGTTGACCCGTTTGATGAGCCTCGGATTGACAGGCTGCTGAGTGAAGTGCGAGCCAATGAGTTCATCCTGGTCGGTACCAGTCTCGAAGGTGCTATTGAGGCCACGGCCCTGGGACTACTACAGAGAGGCAAAAAAGTTACTGTTGTTATCGATGCAGTAGGCTCACGTAATAAAAAAGAGGCCAAGCTGGCACTTCGCAAGATGGAGACTAAAGGAGCGAAGCTGATTGAGACCAAAAGGCTTGCCGGGGTATCACGTCTAAAGCGCGTTGGCGTATGTGATTGTGAGAGCTGCCGGCGTCTGGGCCGGAAAGCACAAGTTGGCGCCCCAGAGAAAAATTAGCATCTGACTTTTATGGCCGAAGGCTTGGGCGGTAATTCGGAGGCCCTTTGGGCAGTATTTTTTGTGCGGACAACACCTTAACTGTTGCTTGATATTAAAGCCCCCCTAAGGGGGGCTTTTTTGTTGCATAGGCTCATCCAAAAAGGTATGATAATTATATGGTAACAACAAAAGAAAAGGCCCTAACGATAGCTTCTAAGACCCGCAGAGTTCTCGAGGAAATTTATGGCGAACGTCTCCGTGGCGTTTATTTATATGGTTCGGCTGCACGTGACCAATTAACACCCGATAGTGATATCGATATCGCCATTATTCTGGATGATATAAAAAGTCGTTTTGAAGAGCATGAACGCACGAGCCAACTGGGGTCCGAGATCAGCCTCGACCATAACACAGTCGTTCTTTTCTTCTTTGCAGAGGAAAGTGATCTCGAGACCGGCCGCTTCGCTATTCACAGGGCCATCAAGAGAGAAGGGATTAGAGCATGACAGCCGGCAGGCCAGAGAAACTCTGGAGCAGGCCGTTCAGTTTGTCGATGCGTGTAAGAAAATAACCGGATAGCGAAGCTAAAGGGTGTTAAAATGCTGAGGCCCTTTGGGCAGTATTTTTTTGTGCGAACCATACCTTAGCTGTTTCTTGATTACTTAGCCCCCGGACCGGTGCCGGGGGCTTTTATTTCGGACAGGGTTTTTTTATTTGTCATTCCTGCGAAAGCAGGAATCCAGACTCCTTCAAGCGAGATACGAACTAAGCTTGTCCCGAGCACAGCCTGCCCTGAATAAGCCGAAGCCCTGAGCGCAGTCGAAGGGGTAGTCGAATGGGTCGAGGGAAGATACGAGATACGCGGCCACAGGCCGGTATAGTCAAGCTAAGAGGTTTCTAGTTTATTGGCCAGCCGCCGTGGTGCCATGATTAACGGCAAAGCATTTTCTATTTAATGCCGGTTATATGTTTATATGACGCCTTAAACAAAGGCATTAGTTTCTGAACTGAATAGTCTTTGCCTTCCACTTTGTATAATACCTGGTTCCATTGTTCTTCGTATCGATATGGCTTTATTCCAGAGATTTTTATCTTTTCCGAGATATTCTTTGGTAACTTAAAAAAGATGCAAAACGACTTTGTACCAACCCAGTTAATGCCAAAAACATTTGGGAACCCATATTTGAATCCCACATAGCTTTGGTTAAATTTTTTCTCCAATTTCCATCCCTTTGTTTTCACCAGCCGCTCTACTTTGCCGATAGTTTGGAAGAATAATACTACGCTTTCATTATTGTAATTCTGCAAGTAATATTCTTTATCATAAACTCCAAGCCCTCTTGTTATTCTCATGCCTGGTCTGGTCTCTGGCTCAAGTTTATCTACCAAAATGAACTCATTACTTCCTACGGCAAATTTGTTGATTTCTTTATCAATTCCAATCATATCAGGGATATGGCGCCCAGTAGATGTCCTTACCTGTCTTTTGAGTATAAAAATATCTCCCAATATTTCTTTGGTTCCATAGATATACCTCTCGAACTCTTCTTCACTCTTGAATGGGCTCTCTACAACGTTTACAGTCTTTTTGTTTTTGTTTTTCCAAAACAAATTAGGCATATCTCTTCTCCTTATTTTATTGGCAGCCGCCATGAAGATTTCTTTTAGTTTCTATCCCAGACTTCTTTGCACATCTGGCGCGTGTTACCTTTGGTTTGTGCGCCACAATCACGAGCGGCATCCTTCGCCGCAACAAGCTACGAACTAACTTCGGATTGAAAAGGTATAGCCATATTTCCAGCCTTTGCCGCTGGTATCTTCCTCATATCCCTGGGCCAGCATTCTCCTTTCCCATTGCCGGGCAGCCGTCTCGGATGTGAATTGCTGCATAACTCTGAAGTCGCGAGGGTTTCCATGTTCCCCCTTTCTTCTTTTCGGCTCATCGGTAAGTCCTGCATACCTCATATACACTCAACTTTCGTAGGATGCTTTTCTATCATAATTTCTCTCCTGTTTAGCTTTTTGGCCAGCCGCCGTGGTTTTTGTGGTCTCTTGTCGGTCTCTTTTAGTAGCACAATATCAAAGCAGTAGCGTTCTTGGACTTTTGGATTGCTGTCTGCTTGTCAACAGCCTTGTCTGTTTTACCACTTACCTCGATTCCAGGTATGCTCTCAAGATAGGGCAATACAAAAGAGCTTTTTACTGCATAGTTGACATTCTGAGGGATAGTTCCTTTATACAGTAGCATTTGGATATCACTGAGCTTTGATACTATTATCCCAATAACATTACCATTTGAATCCACTAATGGCCCGCCTGAATTGCCAGACTGCACAGGGACACTGATTTGAAAATGCCTGAAATTGTTATTTATTCCAGAAAGACTGCTAATAGTCCCTTCAGTATACTTTGCCTCGGTTCCCTGAACATCTATATTTGGGAAGCCAATCGTAAAGACTTTATCACCCATCTTGACTTTTGAACTTGTGGCAATATTTAATGATGAGAACATTGTCCCTTGTACTTTTAGTATTGCAAAATCACTGTTATTGTCCTTGGCTATAACTTTGGCATCAAATCTGCCATTATTTGTTATTACTATAATGGATTTAGCTTCTTCCACAACATGACAAGCTGTAACTAAATATCCATTAGGATTAACAAAGAAACCTGTGCCACTGGATTTTATTTGCCGCTCAGAGTTTGGATCTTCCGTAATCCGCTTTTTTTGCTCAACAAACTCATTGGCCAGTCTCTGTGCCTCTGCTATCTGGGAACT
>JBDRTM010000566.1:0-10887 GCA_043824065.1 Planctomycetota bacterium
TCAGAAAAAATAGTGAGTAGTCAATAATAAATAATAAATAATAAATAATAAATCGAGTATGCCCAGATACCATTATACAGCGATAGCAGCAAGCGGGAAAAAAGTCAAAGGCTCGATTACCGCTGAAAGCCCGTATTCGGCACGAAAACAGCTCAGGGTGCGGAGTATTCACCCTTCGTCAGTTACCCAGGTCCGCTCCAGGGTCGAAAGTAAAGCTGCATTGTTTTCAATCTTTGGTAAGCGCAGCAAGACCCAGATAATCGACTTTACCAAGCAAATGGCCACGCTGCTTAATTCGGGGATTAAACTGACCGAGGCCCTTTCAGTGCTCACCCTGCAAACGTCCGATGTGCGGTTTCGAAACGCCATTATCGACATTCGCGACCGTGTTGTTACCGGCGAGTCATTTACCGATGCCCTGAAAGATTACAGCGATTATTTTGATGTCATATTTGTAAGTATGGTCCGTGTAGGCGAGGTTACCGGCTCATTGGAGCTGAGCCTGGCGACTATTGCCGGCTTTATGGAAAAACGCCAGCGAGTCGAGTCGAAGGTAATCACCGCAATGGTATATCCGATTGTTCTGATTTTGTTTTGCATCGCTGCGATTTTGGTTCTGACGACCACTGTCATCCCCAAGATAGGTGAGCAGATTGCAAGGTCGGGGCAGGAATTGCCCTGGATTACCAGGCGATTGATGGACGTCGGTTATGTTCTGACCAGCTGGTGGTTGTTGGTGGTTATTGCGGTGATTGTCGGGATTGTCTGGGGTATCAGGCGGTTTCTGAAAACCGACAAGGGTGCTTATTTACGTGACAAATTTCTATTGTCTTTGCCGTTGTTCGGCCCTCTTATAAAGCAGCGTGTTGTCGCGCGTTTTGCTTCTACCCTTTCGACACTTCTGGCTTCAGGGCTTGCGATGGCCGAGTCTCTTCGGGTTGTGGCAGAGGTTACCGGCAACAGTCTTATGAAAAGGGCCATTAAGCAGGCCCGTGAGAGAATTTTGGCAGGTGCTGATATCGCAACGCCGTTGCGGGACAGCGGTGTTATCGACCCTGCTATTGCCCACATGGTCGCAGTCGGCGAAAAAAGCGGCGAATTGGAAAAGATGCTTAAAAATATCAGCGACAACCTCGAGGCCTCGACCGATATAGTTATTGAAAGACTAAGTGCCGCGGTTGAGCCGCTTATTATAATTATTATGGCTGCAATAGTAGGTGTAATCGCTTATGCGACGATATTGCCGATTTTGGAAGTTTCAGCAGGGAAATTTTAACGAAATCTTTCGGAGGTCAAAATGACAAGGAAAAAGAGAAAAAAACGCGTCAGATACGGCTTTACAATGATCGAGCTTATGGCCATGCTGATTATCATTGGCTTGCTTGCTACTTTAGTGGTAACCAAGGTAGCATCTAAAATAGACCAGGCCCGTGAGACGACCACCAAGGCCAATCTCAAGGCCCTTGCAGCCGCGGTCAATCAATTCAGGATGGACACCGGCCGATTCCCGAGCGAAGATGAACAGCTTATGGCTCTTATTGAGCAGCCCAGTGACGTTGAAACCTGGGAGCCGGGCGGTTATCTGGAAACTACGGAGGTACCTAAAGACGGCTGGGGAAACGAATTTATTTTTGAGCTTTATCCGGAGAGCGGCAAGCAGTTTGTAATCAGGAGCTGTGGTCCCGATAAGGAAGAGGGCACAGAGGATGACTTGCTCAGCACAGATGCATACTGATGCGGATATGAGTAAATGCGTGAATGAGAAGATGCGTAAATGCGCCGACTCATCCACTCATCCACTCGTCCACTCATCCACTCATTTACGCACCAGCGGTTTTACAATGATCGAGCTGATGGTGGTGATTTTGGTGGTTTCGATGTTTGTGCTTTTGGCACAGATGCATCTTTTCGGATTGCTCAGAAAGAGTACATTCAGGGCCCAGGTGCAGGAGCTTGTCTCGACTATGCAAATGGCCGCCGGCGCCGCGGCCCAGAGCGATAGAAGATATGAGGTTATTATTGATATACCGGAGCAGAGATATATGCTTCGCCAGATTACTGACCCTGACCTCTCGCAGGTTCTGGAAGAGGAGGTTATTATCGAGGATAGCTTTAGCCCCAGCTGCCGGGTAGTTTATGTCCGGTTCGATGACGGGGACTTCACCAGTGAGGACAGAGCGAAGTTCAGGGCGGGGCATTCAGGCTGGGCATACGGCGGGAAAATCGTCCTGCTCGATGAAAAAGAGCAGCCGTATTCGATTGTTGTAAGCCGGCTCAACAGGATGGTTACGTTAGAGCAAGGTGATGTCGAACTTTTGTGGCCGAAAACTAAAGATGAAGTGCCGTTCTAAAAAAATAGCGTATAGCGGACAGCGTGTAGCGGATAGCGTAGAGCGTACAGCGGATAGTAAAAGCCTAAACGCTAAACGCTATACGCTAAACGCTAAAAAAGCTAAACGCTATACGCTGAACGCTGATTCAGCTTTCAGTCTGGTAGAGGTTTTGACCGCTTTGGCTATACTCGCGCTTATGAGCTCAAGCGTACTGGTTGTCATAGACCGCTGTGTTGCCTCGGCGGGGGATTCTGCCCTGCGGATGCAGGCCTTTGAGGTTGCCCGCGAGAATATGGAAAAGCTGCTTGCTTCGACTTCACTCCAAGAGAACGTTGAGTATGGCGAAAGTAATAAATATCCCGAGATTTCATGGACAACTGTTGTCGAGACGTTTTACGAGCCCATATCGTCGCGAATGTGGGTCAGGGGGATTTGCTCGGCTGAATATAGGGATACAGAAGGGCAGGAGCAAACGGTTGAGCTAACACACTGGCTGGCCGGCTTAACAAAAGAGCAGCTGCTTGAAGTTACGACTCGCGAGGGAGAAGAAGGGCAGTTGACCGCTCAGCTCATCGGAACAATCGAAGGAGCCGCCGAGTATGCCGGTGTCGATGTCCAGATTATCGAGAGATGGCTCGATAATGGTATGTTAACGACTAAGGATGGCTCTTTCGTCAGGATGAATCTTGATATTTATATACGCAATAATGGCAATCCGAGTCCAGAGGACAAGAGGCAGCAGGTGCAATCTGAAGCGGAGCTGATAAAGCTGAGAGGCAGACAAGGTAAGCCGGGCGGCCCAGAGGATGATAAGCAGGGCTGGCAGGATGAGATAGACCCACAGACAGGCTTGACATACGGAGAGCTTGAAAATATGGATGTCTCCGAGGTTTGGGAATTATTAAAGAATCGACGGCGATAGGAGTTTTGAATGCGATGAAGTCGGTCGGTGCTAAAGATAATATGAAAAAAGCTTGCCCTGAGCGTAACCGAAGGGTCGATTGGTCTATTAGAACAGATTCCTCGACTCCGCTGCGCTCCGCTCGGAATGACGGTGGTGTGTGTGTCCCGCTCGGAATGACGATTTACCAAATCGCGCGTGACAGAGCATCAGGTTTTTCGTTGGCTGAGGTTCTTACGGCCCTGATGATAGGCGCGATGGTTTTGGTGGCTGTGCTTGGCATTTATGGCCGGGCTGAACGTTCGGCTGCTGCGGTAACACGAAAACTTGACAGATTGCGCCTACCTTCTGAGGTCATGCAGCGCATCGCCGAGGACCTCGACGGTATAATTTCAGATGGCTCAAGTACGAAAATCACTATTGAAAATAAATTCAAAAACGGTTTCCGCATCGCCAGGCTTACTATTACAAGAACCATCACCGACAGCCGGAATAACGAACAGATATTAGAAAAAATTATTTGGCAGAGTAACTACGACTATGAGAGTGATTTTGTCGGCCTGATTCTATACCGAAGTCATAGTGGGATCGAGTTAGAAGATAAACTGCTCGATAAGAACAAGGAAGATTGGGAGAGAGAGCTTTTTGTGCCGATTTGCACCGGCATTACTTTTTTCCAGATAAGGGTCCCGCGTGGTGAAGCTTATCTGGATAGATGGACGAGCAGCTCACTGCCTCCCGGTATTGAGGCGGCTATTTCTTTTGCTGAGCCTTTTAAGAAAGTGGACGGTACGCTGGACGTGCCGGACGAAGAAAAAATCACACGCACTATAGCTGTTGACAGGACCAGAAAAATCAGGTTCGCAGTCGAGAAAAAAGAATTTGACGAAGACGAGCTAAAAGAGGAGGCAAGCGAGCCTTTTTCCGGCGGCAGGAAATTACCCACAGATGCCCCGAAGAAAACCAAAGAAGTTAAACGATGAACAAAAGTCTGAAAAACCGGAATAATTCTCTGCCGCAAGGCATCCTGCGGAGAAGCCGCCCGGGCATTGTGCTGCTGGTAACGCTGGTGCTGCTGGTTGTGCTCTCGACGCTGGGTTATACTTTAAGCACTCGTGTTGCGGCCCAGCGTCACCGCGACCAGTATATCATAGACTACAGCAGCGCTCGTTATGGTTGTGACTCAGCGGTAAAGTATGCCCTTGCCACATTGGAGGATATTGCTCCGCAACTGATTAGCCGACCGAATGAACCGGATTTTTCTGACTTGTTTTGTCTTAGCGAGGCAGAGTATCAGGAAATTTTGGAGCAGTGGAGACTCGAGCTTCAGGAGCAAATGCTCATCAGCGATGTTGATAAGCCCGGTAACATTACAGATTTCAACTCCGATGAAAGCTTGACTGCCGACCTTGATGGGCTAAATTCTCTGACGATTTCGGGGCCCTATGGTCCGCCCTGGCCTTTTGTAACCGGGCCGGTTGAGTTCGAGGTCGGCTCTGCCAAAGTTCGAATTGAGATTGAAGACGAGAATGCAAAATACCCTCTTGGCTGGGCACTGCTGAAGGACGGGAAAGTAAAACGCGAAGCTGAGGCAGGATTCGAAACTTTCTGCGAAATGACGGGACTCGACGCCGAACAGATTGATGCACTTAAAACCGAGCTGAATGACATAGGCCAAATAAAAATGTTCGCAGTTGAGTTTAAACCGACAACGAAAACTATAAGAACGCTGATAAAAACAGCCACCAGCAGCACCAGCAAGAGCAGCAGCAAGAGCAGCACCAGTAAAACTCCACGAACACGTGTAACCCGAAAAACGATACAAGTTGATGAGCAGATTTCCGAACAGACCACACATTTTGCAGAGATTTTTCACAGTTCGCTGATTGATACCGAAGCCCTTTCCATACCGACAATAGTTGGCTCAGGCAGGAAGGAATCGGCCCTGAAATATATGGGAATGTGGGGTTCGATGAAGGTTAATATAAATACGGCCCCTCGCCATGTATTGGAAGCGGCCTTTATTTTCGGCGGCGATGAAGTCAAAATCGCTGAAGAAATTATTCAACGAAGACGCATAGGGCCTTTTGCCGATATACAGGATTTGAAGACCGACCTGTTCAGGTATTCTGATTCGATCGACAGGTGCGAAAATTATATCACAACAGTCAGCAGGTTTTTCACGATAAAAGTAACTGCTGTAAGCGGAGTGGCAAAGGCGTCATCCGTGATAGCGATAACTAAAGATGGTGCAAAAGTAAAACGAATTGCCGTAATCAACGGCTAAACCGTTGCTCGTCGCCCGTGACACGTGACCCGAGCGACGAGCAACGAATTAGGAGTTTGCCGGCAGTGGAATCTCAGAACTACTTGGGAATTTACATTAGCAAGGATACAGCGACGGTGGTTTGTCTGGCGCTGATAGGCAGGCACGAAAAGGTTTTGGGCTGTTTTAGTGTTTCTGTTGAAGAGCAAGAGCAAGCAAAACTGCAGGTATTAGCAGGTCTTATTGCCCGTGGTTGTGCCGAGAGAAAATTGGAATTTTCCGAGGTCGCGGTGGCCCTGGATTGTGCAATGTTTATGCAGCATAGCGTGCACAGCGAGTTTACTGACCCGAAACAAATCGGTGCGACCGTGAGGTTTGACACGGAAGAGGCCCTGGCGACGGATATAACTGACGTTGCGTTAGCTTTCGAGATAGCTTTAGCCGGCCAGGCCGGCTCGGAACTAACCGTTTTTACGGCACAGCGGAAAATATTATCGGAGGTCCTTCTTTCTTTGCAGCAGTATAATCTTGACCCCGTAACCATAGAGCCGGATGTTAATTGTTTGTCGAGACTTATTGCCGCCAAAGCATCCTCGGCTGAATCCCAGCAGCCCGGGACCTTGTTTGGGATACTTTCGGGCCGCAACGGCTATTTGATTGCACCGCCCGTGTCCACCGGTGCCGGCCCGCAGAGGGCCTCCACAGCTCGAACGTTTCTTGTCGGCCCGACACAGGACAGAGGGGCCCTGCTCGCAAGAGAAGTGCTTGTAACCGCTGCTTTAGTTGGAGGTGGCGAGCCGATAAATCACCTTAAAGTCTTCGACTCCGCTGGAACAGTTGACCATCAGCAGCTTAGCGAAAAGCTGGGCCCCGATGAAATCGGGGGAGTTGATTGGCTTGCGGCCGAGGCTGAATCGCGAACTACAGCCGATTGTGCCGATACGGTTGATTTTGCCATTGCATACGGGGCGGCCCTGGCTCATTCGGAAAAGGGACACCGCGTAGATTTCCGTGACGATTTTAGCCCCTTTCAGGGCAAAAAGATTAAAATGCAAAAGGCGCTGAAGTTCGCAGCGATATCCGTTACAGGTCTTTTAATATTCGTCGGCCTGTATTTTCAAACACAGCTATTCACAATAAACAAGTATCGAAGGGCGTTAAGCGATAAATTCGCGAAAGACTACTCGGCTGTTATGTTAGGTCAGAAGCCGCCGGAGGACATAAACAGTGCCGTCAGAAAGCTCGGAAGCGAAAAAAGGCGGCTCGAAGAGGCAAAGAAAGGCCTGATAACTATTAAAGGTGAAAAATCTATATCGTCCAAGCTGACGTTGGTGCTGACAGCGTTTAACAAATGTGCCGCCCAGACGAACTTAAATATAAAGACTATCTCCATCACCGCCAGGGACATTATTATAACAGGAGACACCTCCAGTCGGCAAAACACGCAAAAATTGTTCAAGGCGGTCAGGAATAACGGGCTGGAGATTTTGAGAGAGGCCTACGATTTGAAAGGCGGACGCGACAGTTTCAGTATAACGGTTGTGCCGAGAACAGAGAACAGATTATGAAGGACATATACAAGAATCCGATTTCGTATTACATAGTTACCCCTGTCATAGTTGTCCTATGGCCGTTATTTGTCTGGGCGATATACTTGCCGGCTGCGGAAAAAGGCGTGATAGACCAGCAGGCCCAGGATAGGAAGGCCGAGGCGGCAATGATGGAGATTTTAACTCTTGACCCGGACCGGCGAGAGTTTGCTGATGCGAATAACGTCGGTGCTGAATTTAACTACGCCGGTGCAATTGACAATGTTGCTCGTTCGTGTGGAATACCGCCGAGTAAATATAAGCTCAGTTCAGGAACACTTCAAACCACCAGCGGCCAGAAAAGCCAAAGTGCCAGCGTAAGTCTAAAGCAGATTGATATAGTCAAATTCGCCGGATTTATTTCGATGATTCAACTTCGCTGGGCGAACTTGCAGTGCAACCGCGTCAAACTTACCAAAAAGCCGGGCCTGCCCGATATGTGGGACATGGACATAGAATTCAAGTATTACTATTAACAGCTACCAATTTATTTGGAAGTTGTCTTCTATTTCCCAGTTGCCTTGAATATTATTGAAGCGAAGACAGCCCTTGCCTCTTCTATCTATCGGCACTCAAACGCAACTCGGCACGGGAAACACGTGCGTTTTATCGCATTGCTGGACTACTGGGACGTCAACACTGTAATGCCAAGAGCGGTGTTTACTCTTCAGGAGTGTTTCTCGGCCGATACAGCCGAATATCATCGAAGAATACCTTACCTGCGCCACCAGCTACCGGATTGCTCCTGTTACCAAGACCAAGAGTAATCGTATTAACATTGGAAAGATTCACACCCTGGTCTGCAAAGGCCTGGAGGTCGATATTCCATCGGGTCCAGGAAATTATCTGTGCTGCATCTGGATTATCGTGATACACCACGGCGCTGTTATTGAGAGCGACATACATCGTCTCGGCAGCGTTGGCCGAATCGCCCCTGAACCAAATCGACAGTGTATTGACACCATTCTCGGTCCAGTCACGCGGATAAGTCAGCGTCTTCTCCACCTCTGAATACTTTAAGACGCTGTTGTCGTAGAATACAGGCATCGCTTGGCTGCCTCCGTGAACTCTAATTTCCTCTGTATAGGAACCAGTGCTTTCGTCGCCTACCATAGAGCCGGTTCCATTACCGGGATAGGATGGTTCGGTAGGATGCGAGGTATAGCCGGCCCCATCTTTCCACGCCCACCATATCTCGTTGTTGCCGATGTCGTAGTCCTCAAAATCGTCCATCACAAGGAAGTTAGCTGTCGTAAAGCTCCAGACAGGGCCTTTCCAGGGACTGTCGGCGTTGGCGTTATTAGCCTCATCAATCCGCCAGTAGTAAGTAGTATTCCATTCAAGGTTGCCGGCTTCATAGCTTTCGGAACCAAGGTTTCCGCTGCCTTTGTACTCTGGCGAACCGGTATCGGCGTTTTTCACGGCTTCTTTATCTGTGCCGAAATATACCTCATGCGAAGCACCATAGACTCCCGGTGACCAGGTCAGAACAGGTGCCTGCGTAACATCCACAGCGCCATTAGCAGGCTCCGGACTGCCCACGGCGCCCTCAGTAGTAAAGCTCCAGATATCGCCTTTATGCGTTTCGCCGCCTCGCCCCACGCCAAACTCATCGACCCGCCAGTAGTAAGTCTTGGCAAATTCAAGTAGCCCGGGAGTATTGGTTGTACTTCCCTGCTGGAGACCCCCGGCGGCATTGCTTACATCGTCAAGATTATCGCCGAAGTAAACGGTGTGCAATCCGGCGCCAAGACCTGCCGTCCAGTTGAGCTCCACATTCAGGTCGACAAACTCGGCACCGTCAGACGGGGCCGGATTGTATGCAGTCTTGGGAGGAATACTAAAGCTCCAGACATCCCCTTTCCACGGACTGTTCGGCTCGGCGTCATTGACCTCGTCGACTCGCCAGTAGTATGTCGTGCCTCGAACAAGACCGTCCGGATAGGCAAATCCGGTAAAGCCGATAATATAATTCGTCGAGAGTTGATTGCCTCTGAATGTATCGCCGGTGCCGGCGTTGACATCTTCAAAATTGTCTCCTAAGTACACATCATGCGAGACTGCAAAATCTCCCGGCCTCCAGTCAAGAGTCACCCACGTATCGGTATGCAGGGTACCATCAAACGGCTGGGGGCCAAAGGCGTAAGCTCGAGAAATGGGGCCTGGCAGATTCAGCTCCCAGAGCTCAACGCCGTTTTCACTTCCAGCAGCCAGCCACTTCCCGTCCGAGCTAAAGGCGACTTGGGGCTTGTTTAAAGCATCATGACCTTTCAACACCCCCACCTGTTCCTGCCCCGCAATATCCCAGAGGTGAACTGTGTCGTCCCCGGTTACTGCTGATGCCAGGAGCTTCCCATTCGGACTGAAGGCGACGGAAACCACATGTGCTGAATGTCCCCCCAACACCCCCACCTGATTCTGTGCCTGAACATCCCAGAGATAAACTGCCTTGTCTTCCCAACCGCCGGCCGAAGCAAGTATTATGCCATCCGGGCTAAAAGCGAGGGCATAAGTAATGTCTAAATGTCCTATCAGCTCGCCCACCTGCTGTTGTGTCTGAACATCCCAAAGGCGAACTGCCGTATCCCCGCGCCAGCCCCCAGAAGCCAGTAATCTCCCATCCGGGCTGAAGGCGACGGACGACACCGAGTTGCCTCTATGTCCCTGCAACACTCCTATTTGCTTTTGCGCCTGAACATCCCAGAGGCGAACCGTATTGTCCCCGCTGCCCGAAGATGCTAAAGTCTTCCCATCAGGACTAAAGGCGACAGACAACACCCCCCAGATTGTGGGTGATTGCATCAATCCCACCTGATTTTGTCCAGCCACGTCCCACAGGCGAATTGTGTTGCCTTCGCCGCCCAGAGCCAGCAATGTGCCGTCCGGGCTGAAGGCGATGGCGTAAATCGGGCCTAAACCTTTCAACTCGCCGACCTGCTCCTGTGTCTCAACATCCCAGAGACGAAGCTCTCCCTCTACTGTTTGCCAGTCCCCATCCGCATCGTACCAGGCGGCTAAAATTGTTCCATCCGGGCTGAAGGCGATGGACGACACCCAGCCACTGCCAAGCCGCGATGGCTCTTGGGAGAAATCCACGCTCATTGCAGGCAAGGCAATCGAAAACGCGATGAACATAAAACCGGCTGACGTTCTAAAAATCAGTCCACCGCAGCGGATCTTCGATTTTCTACTCATAATAATCCTCCTTCAAAAAAGTTAACGCAACTATGCTTTACGGTCTTCGAGACATTCACAGGTTAGGTGGCTGGGGCAAAGCGAAACGATGCCCCAGCGGGCTTGGCCTGGGGTTTCGCTGCCCTCAGCCGCCAGCCACTACCTACCTGACGCTGCCCAGATTTCTTATGCCTCCGGCATCCGCCTCTCCATTGGGGCACTGCTGGACAAGCCAGCAGTGCCACCCGCGTTTTTTCACGGGCGAACTTCCACGTCCTCCGGCAGTGCAACGCGCCGCATCCTTCGGCGGTGCCCGCAACGGATCGGCCGGAAGTTCCCCGCCGAGACGTAGGGTGCGAGAAACGCACCAGAGCCAACAGGGCCGCCCGCGCGTAAAATGGACCTGTCCCCTTTCTGACTTTCTGAACCTTACTACAGACACGCCGAGAGGCGATCCACCATGATCGTGGTGATGGAGCTTCCAATAAAATTTCCTTCGCCCGAACAGGCATTTTTTCTTCCGCCGGTGTCGGCCTTTAGCTCCCAAGTGTCGAGTCCGATTGTCGCGCTATCGCCCACGTTCGGTGGAGTCCATGTCTCGGGGTCAACAGTCCCGGTATAGTC
>JBDRTM010000567.1:0-2657 GCA_043824065.1 Planctomycetota bacterium
ATAATTCCCAGAACCTGCAAGCTGCGGACAAGAGCTTTTCGCCAGAGAGGCCGGCAGCGTTTTTTGGCCCGTCGTAATAAAACAGCTAACAGTTTCACATCGCCGAACTCGGTGATTAGCTGCTTCGCTTTTTGCTCCCTATTTTCATTAGTCTTGCAGTCTTTCAGCTCATCTTCAAAATGCGCCGCAAGCTCAACCTGCACATCCTGACGAACCTTACGGCGATACCGCATCTTCTTTAAGACCTGCTTTATGTATTCTGTCGCACAGGCAGGCAACTTATTAAGCCGGCTTTTTGTTTCGTTCTCACTTTCCATACTTTTCTGGAATATAGTTATTGCTTTATATCAGATTCCGGCAAAGGCCAAAAGACCGTATCGCCATTGTCTCTCCACGGTCTGGCTCGGCCTTTGCTGCCCTTACCGGATACGCCACCGTCATCTTTGAAATCAGGACCAACGCTGTAGAGAATGAAATTGTCTTCCGTTTTTTTGTAAGACAGCGGCTTATCGGCGAAAGAGTCCATCGGCAATTGCTTCAGATAACCGTCAGTAACCAGTTGATTCAAATTTTGTGGATACCGGCCGGTATCGCCATTGTATCTTAATATCGCAATTATTGTCAAAGCAGCTCCAACGTCGGTAGGAAGTCGATTGCCTATTTCAATTATCCTTTTGACAGCCGGAGTAAGTATGCCTATCAAGATATTGTCGCTGGAAAGTTTGTTTAATTTATCGTCTATGGCGTCGCTGTCTGCGTGTATCTGTGCAGCGGTTTTCAGAGATAATTGTTCACAATAATCATAAAGTTCATTCACTGACTTCAAAGTTTCCTCTTTGTTTGGATGCCCGAAAAGAAACGGCACCGAATACACCAAATCCAAAATAAAAGGTTCGACCCCTTCCTCTTCATAACTGCCGGCCAAATCGCTTATCTTTCTGAATCTCGGTAGATACAAATGCCCTTTGCCTATCCTGTCAGAAGTAAAACATCTTTGTATCTCGTCATACATAAACAGTCTCTTGGCCTTGAGGCTTATTGTGAAGTTTTCATCGGCGATAATCTGCTCAAAATCGCGCTGAAAGTCCGCCAATATTGTCGAGTCAATTTCATATCCGCCTACAATGTCCCGAATAGTTCGAACAGCTATTGCTTCAATAGCAATTCCTACAAGCTGCTCAATCAGGGTTTTGTCCCCTCTAATTTGTTGACCGAAGCGATAACAGGATTTCGCATGGTCAAAAGCATCTTTGAAACGGCTTTGCTCGGCACTAAGCCAGATTCGCAATCGCAAAGAATAGGCCAAATCGCGAAAGATGGCAAGGTCAGGCACAGGAACACTTATCATTTCGCCCGGTTTTTCAGAATCGGATTTATATGTTCGCCAGTAATATGGCTTTCGAGAGCCTTCGATAATAAGCTCCAGGGCATCGTTGTGCTCCTGCACCCATCTTTCGACGATATTTCTCTGCTCAACAGTAAAATCATTATATTTTTTTCTCAGGAACTGAGAGAACAGCTTAGATACTATGTCCTGGATGTTTTCCCTTTCTTCCTGGAAATTCAAACGCTTTCTATTTGAAAGCAGCTCGTTGACTCGGTCGGCCAACACTTCAACTTTGTTCTGACCTTTCTCATCAGCAATTGCCTGGTAATTCAGAGCGAAGAACATAAGAAACTCATCTGACAGCTCTTCAGAAATTGCCTGGTGGTTCTGAGCGAAAAAAAGAAGAAAGTCATCTGACAGCTCTTTATGCAAACCAACCGCCTTGAGGTATAACGGAGCTGCATTTAGAGATTCATCGGCTGGGGGCCTGACAATTTTGTTAAACTCGGCAACGTAATTGGTGGTGATAACCGGCTTGCCGGACAAGAACCAGACGACATAGAAGATAAAACACAAAATCAGAACTCCGACAGCCTGAAATGTCCTTGCTACCACTGTTCGCCAGAGGGGTCGGCAGCGTTTTTTGGCCCGGTGTAAAAGAATAGCGAGCAACTTCAGGTCACCAAAGCCGGTGATTAGCTGCTGAGCTTTCTGTTCATTCTCTTCGTCAGTCTTGCAGTCTTTTAGCTCATCTTCAAAATGCGCCGTTAATTCGGCCATTACTTCTGAGCGGACTTTTTTACGATAGCGCATCTTCTTTATGACCCGGTTTATGAATGCGACGGCTGAATCGGGAAGGCGCCGGAGGTAGGATTGCTTTTCCTGTGTTTCCATTTTTGACCTCAGAAAAATATTGCGTTTTGTGAACCCGCAGTAAAACTGCGGGCTAAATACAGGTCAGGCCAGCGTTAGTGCTCCGCCGAAGACGAGATTCAAGCCGGCCGTCAGCTCCCTGAGCTGTGCCTTTTGCTTTGCCAATTGGCCTTTGCCCTTGCTGGTGATGGAGTAATATCTTCTCTTCCGGCTGGACTGGTTCTTCTCCCACTTGCCTTTGACGAGTTTTTTTGCTTCCAGATTGTACAGCAGCGGGTACAGCGTTCCTTTGCCGAGGGTCAGGATGTCACCGCTTCTCTGCTCGATGGCCTGGCTGAGCTCGTAACCATACATTGGGCCCCGGGAAAGAATCTCCAGAACGACCACGGGTGCAATCCCCTTCAATAGTTGACTTTCAAATTTCATAAAAATCTCCTTCTAATACGGACTAACACGG
>JBDRTM010000568.1:0-4880 GCA_043824065.1 Planctomycetota bacterium
TTAATCTGTGTCAGATAACGCTTCATCTGTGGCAAATCACCCTTCATCTGCGACATATTAAGCCTTATTTATTACGGATAACGCGTGAGTCTGTTTGTCACGAATTATATAGGAAATCCGAAGCACTAAATCCTAAATCCGAAACAATATCGAATGTTCGAAATCTCAATTTTCTCCGCAGGATGCCTTACGGCAAAAACAAAAGGCGCCGACAGAACAAAACAGCCTGCTTTTTTTTCGGCTCAGATGAAAATGTTCTTGCAATTTGGAACATAAAAACATAATAATCCTATGAGCTTTTGCCTTGTACACCTACAAATTAGGAACTTACCAAATGAATATCAGTAAATTTCAACGTTTAATTTCCAAAAAATACGAAAAGCGAGACCGGCAAAGAGGCATTCCCGCCACGTTTATGTGGTTTATTGAAGAGGTCGGAGAACTCGCCACCGCCCTGGCATCTGAGGACCAAAAAAATAAAGAGGAGGAATTTGCCGATGTCTTTGCCTGGCTCTGCACGCTGGCGAACATAAGCGACGTTGATTTGGAAAACGCCTGCGCCAAATATACCGGCAAAGACGTCAAAGGCTTCAAACCTAAATGACAGATAATTATAGCTTTGAGTTCTTAGTGCTGAGTTTTGAGCTCACTAAAAACTAAAAATTCATAACTAAAAACTAAATTCGTTGTCCCTCGTCACCGACTTCGTCGGGATGTTGAATTCCTGTATCCCTGCCGGCCGCTGCCAAAGCCTTGTAAAAACACCAGCCCAGGCCGCCTATGATGATTAGGAACACGACCGCAAGAATGATATAAGAAACGCCGCTCAATTTGTCTCGAATCGGTGCCGTTGTTTCCTCAATTTCCGTCCCATCCGCCAGGCCGATCAGGATTATCGCAATAGCTGCGCTTATGTCCATAGCTGCCATTATCCCCGCCCATCTTGCCGGCCAGGATGCCTGGCTCGTGGAAGTATGGTGCTTATCCAGAACATAATTGCTCAACATCATCGTAACCACACCGCCGGCCAACGACAGCCAAAGAATCACTTGTTTTGCCGCCTGCGATATTGGGACAGTAAGCCAAAGAACGAGCAAAACTGCAATGCCCGACGCCGCAAAAAACGCGATTGCCCCTTCACGTCTCCCCCCGACGACCAGGCTCTGCTCAGGCCGCTCCGGCTCCCTGATGTCCTTCCGGCCCCTGACCAGGCTCAGAATAATAGCCACAACAGGCACTAACGCCACAATTCCCAGCCCAACGCAGTTTGGCAATATCCAGTTACCTTCAGGCGTCCGCAAGAATCCTTCCCCACGGACATCGTCAAAAAGCTGCCAGAAGAAAAGTGTGCCAAGAAAAACAGGAATTACTAAGCGAATCAGATAGTCCCACCACTTGCCCAGCTTCCAGTCGCTGCGGCTGTTTGCGTGGCGTCGCAGCGTCCCAATCCGCCACAGCCAGCCTAAAACCACGCACTCCAGCAGCCCCATAAACGCTATGCCCCAGGTGCCGTTGACAAAACCGTCGATGGTGCCAAGCCAGTTAAATCCTCCCTCCGTGATATAAATCAGACCGAACAGAAATCCCACGACGCTCATCACGGGCAGAACAATGCTCCTGCGCCATCCGGTCTTATCGACAATACTGGCCAGAATTGATTCGGTCATTGAAAAGGCCGAGTCAAGCCCCAACGTAACAAGTGCAAAGAAGAAAACAAAGCTGAACCACGCCGAATAAGGCAGTTGCGCCAGTGCATACGGAAACGCCACAAATGCCAGTGAGGGACCCGTTTCCGCAACTTGTTCGACCGCAACCGGATTGTCCCCAAGCTGGGTCACAAAAGCCATTCCGCCTAACGTCGCAAACACCGCCAGCCCCGCCACAAAACTCGTCGCAAAATCCGCAATACTAACGATGGCCGCATTGTTATTAAGATCGCTTTTTCTGTGAAGGAAGCTCGCGTACGTAATCATAATACCGTAGGCAAGACTCAACGAAAAGAACACCTGTCCGAACGCGTATCGCCACGTTATAGGCTTCGCCAGCTCGGACCACACGGGGTCGAGATAATATGCCAGGCCCTGCATGCTGCCTTCGAGGGTCAGGCCTCGCACCGTAAGGATCAGCAGCATCAGCCACGGCAGCGGAACCGTGAGCCAGACGATTTTACCAACTAAGCGCACACCCTTAAAAATACAGAAGTACATCGCCGTCCAGGTAATGATCAGCGGTAAGATTATGTTCCAACGAATAGCGCCCAGATTCGGGCCTTCTATCTTGCCCAGATATGTGTCATTGAAAAAACTCTTGGCCTTCTCAACGCCTTCTATCCCCTCACCCGCCCAGGGCAGCTCCCCCCCGTTAAAAATCCCGACGATGCTGTACCACAAGAAGCTGAAACAATACGCTAAAATCACCGGGTAATAAGTGACTATTACAAAAGCCAGAATAATCCCCCACCAGCCGACCATCTCAAAATGCCTATGCCCCCGCTTCAAAGCATCAGGCGCCGCCCGCTGGGTATAATGGCCGATACTGAATTCAAGAATCATTATGGGAATGCCAACTACAAGAAGAGCTATGATATACGGTATCAGAAACGCCCCGCCCCCAAAGCTGTAGAGTTTATAAGGAAACCCCCATAGATTACCCAGTCCCACGGCTGAGCCAATCGCCGCCAGAATAAATCCACCACGCGTCCCCCAGCTTTCCCTTTGCTCTTCCAAAAGCTCAGCCATTGATGCTTATCTTCCCGCTTTCATTGCTCGTAATTGCCCGGCTACGGCTCGGGCCTTCGCCGAGACGAGTGTCCTTACGCTTACGCTTTTACACTCTTACGCTCTTTCGTCTTTTCGCTTCTTTCTTCTTTTACCTCTGTACTCTTATCTCTTATTCCGAGCAACTCCAGCGTGTCACGTTCGACGATGTTTCGAATACTACCTCGCGGAACCGTCGGCAGATTCGTATCAGCCAAAAGCATATTAAAGCCAAGCAGCGTTTCGATGCACTGGCCCGCATTGCCTGACGGGAATCCACTACCGAACAATAGTTTATTCATCACACCACGCTCATACGCTGCCACTACCGTATTGTAAGTTTGCCAGACATTGCTCGGCCTTATCGTCAAATCCGCATACACATTTTCGTGCTTAGCCACTACCGACAATGTCTGCTCAACAAACGGAATACCCATATCTCCGATGATAATTTTCAAAGTCGAAAATTCTCTCGCAACCTCATCCAAAAGGTATGGCTGGGCATAGTCCAGAACGGCATCCGCTCTAAGAGTGCAATCACCGTTATGAAAGAAAACGGGAAGACCAAGCTCCTGGGCCGATCCATAAAACCGCATCGCCCTGCTGTGAGCAGGATGCAAACCACAGGCCGAACAATGCAAAACCAATCCCTTAAGTCCCAATTTATCTTTGATGGGTTTCAGATTACTAACGCCGATTTTATCTTTTATCGGCTCTACAACTGCAAAGCCGACCATTTTCTCTTTATACTTGTTCACATACTCAGCCAATCTCTTGTTGACCTCTGCGCTCTCGTCGCGGCGAAGGCCGCTGCCGTAGCCGGGCGGCCCATTTGCGGCAGCTAATACTATGCACGCATCAACCATCTCCGCGGCCGCTAAATGCTCAGACATCTCAACCTCATCCGAAGCACAATTTATATGTGTATGGCAGTCAACTATCATTTTCCAGTGCCCTTAAGTGGAGTTTTGCAAAATTGAAATAGCCTGTCATTACCAATCAATAATCAATTAGATTGCTCTCGTCAAGGACAAATATTACCACTTTACTTAATAATATCGGCACACCACCCAAAGAATCTTGCATATCATTGTTAACCGGCAGCTTACAAACGCCCGATAATAATCAAAAAATCACAACCCAAAACACAATTGGCAACCGCAGAATCCGCAACTTACAACCCACTTGCCTCCGCCGACTTACGCTCTCCTTTTAACCTTGTATATTTGATATTCATTTCTTGACGTCACTACTCTGACAATATAAAATAACGCGGTTTAAAATATATACGCGATTTTCCAAAACAGAGCAACAAATAGACATATTTTTCATTTTAATTTTTGAATTTCTCTATGTTGTTCTGCGTCTTAATAGTAGAATTACTCAGTTGAAACCATAGACTTTCACCGCTGATTCAGCAGAACTGGCCATCGACAATTGGCCTTGGGTCTTGATTCTGTGGTCTTGGGTCTGTAGTCTTGGGTCTTTAAATATGGATTGTCCGGTTTGCAAAAATGCGATGATCACCCTTGAGCTCCAGGATGTCGAAATCGATTACTGCACCGACTGCGACGGCATCTGGCTTGACGCCGGCGAGCTCGAACTCCTGCTCGGGGAGCAGGAAAAGGCTAAACGACTACTTGATTCGTTTAAAATTGATTCTAAGTCCGCCGAAAAAATAAGAAAATGTCCCATCTGCGACAAAAAAATGAAAAAGGTCATCGTTGGCCCCTCCAAACCAACCCTGCTCATTGACAAATGCCGCAAAGGCGATGGACTATGGTTCGACAAAGGTGAGCTGCACGATATCTTCGACAGAGCAGAGTTGGACAAAGACAATAAAATTCAAAAGTTATTAACCGATATGTTTGGCCACAATTAAAACTTAATGAAAGGAGTAAAATTATGATGTCCACAATATTACCCATCCTTGCCCTCCATTGGCTAACCAAGATATCGCTCATCGTTCTGGCCATTGTTGTTATCTTGATAATTGTCCTCAAGATAATCAAGAAGTAGCAGAGCGCAAGGAAGCCTTCGTGAAAGGAGAAAACTTATGTCAATGCTGCTCGTTATTCTTGTCCTGGTCTTGCTTGTTGTTCCGGCTTTGTTCATTATTTTTGC
>JBDRTM010000569.1:0-5806 GCA_043824065.1 Planctomycetota bacterium
CTACCCGTATCTCAGCTATCACCGGTCTTAGTGCTTCGGTGATTTCTTCCAAGCTTCGCATCCAGGCCGATACAAACTATAAATTCGATTTTCTGCCCGCCGTTCTTCCTGAGCCTGAATCCGCCGATATTAATTTTAATGGGTCCTCGGATCCAACTGTAAGTGTATCAGGCATTTATACAGGAAGCTCAAACGACACTTTCACATTCACTGTTTCCGGCACAGGTAATGTCGGAGTTGATACCCTCACACTTACAGTAACTGACGGCGCTTCAAACACAATTGATATTATCAATATCGGTTCCGGCTATGCGGTGGGTGACAAGATTGATGTTGGAGATAGCGGAATCAAGATATCTCTTAGTACAGGTGATCTGGTCGATGGAGATTCTTTTAGTATTGATGTTTTTGGGGACACTGACACTTCCGGGGTGTTGGCAGCGGTTGGAATCAACACCTTTTTTTCCGGCAGCAGCGCTTTGGATATAGCAGTTTGTTCGGATATAGCTGCTACGCCTGGCCGTGTGGCATCAGCCCTGGGTGCGGATATGACCGACAACGCCAACGCTTTGCGGATGGCAGGCTTGAGGGACCAGACCGTAACCAGCCTGAACTCTATGACACCCGGAGAGTTTTATCGCCAGATGGTCACGGACATTGGTCAACAGCTTTTTGTTAAACAGGCACGCAAAGACAATATCGAATCTATGGTCCATAACCTGGGCAATCAACAAAGTGAGATAAGCGGTGTCAACATCAACGATGAAGCCGTCCAGATGTTAGTCTTCGAGCAGATGTTCAAGGGAATGAGCAAATATCTGAGCACAGTTCAATCGTTGTTGTTATCTCTTATGGAAATAGTATGAGAAGCGTGAAGCGCATGTTGTGAGGCGCAAAGCAAGATATGAGAAACGGAAAATGAGCGGAACACTGAACAGTATTTATAATAATATCAGCTTTGCATTGCACCTTCATACCGATGCAATGGCCAACCTACAGGAACAAGTATCTACAGGCTCACGGATAAATCGAATCTCTGATGACCCATCTGCCGCCTATCGGGTTTTAGGGCTCAATACCAATGAAAAGTCCCTGGAAAATTATATAAACAACCTCTCGGAAGTCATTAGCATCCTGGAGCTTTCCTCGGCCATTATCGAGGATATAACGTCAGGTTTTTCGGAGACCCAAATACGTCTAACTCAAATTAGCAGTGGCATCTACGACGAAGCAGCAAGAAAAATAACAGCAGAAGGAATCAACGATATATTAGAGCAAACAGTCTCATTGGCTAACACTAAACATATGGACCAATACCTCTTTGGGGGGACTAATACGGGCTCTGCGCCATATACAGTAGAACGTACCGATGGAAAAATCACCAGAGTAACTTACCAGGGTAGTTTTGAGAATAGAGATATTGAAGTAGCACCCGGCATGGAATCATCAGCCTTCTACATAGGCGATAATATCTTTCGCTCCAACGACCGCAGCGCCCCGGTTTTCATTGGTAATACCGGTGCCAAAGCCGGCCCGGGGACATCGAGTGTTCACGGTGGGGTATGGCTGACAGTAACCGGCTCGGCAGGCAATTATAATCTCTCTATTGATGACGGCCTGAGCACTTTTAATACCGACGGCACAGATACGAATTTAGCTGTAACAGATTCGCGAACCGGAGAAGTCCTATACGTTGACACCACGGCAATAGCCAGCACCGGAGTTGATTTGGTAAGCGTACCCGGAACTTATGATATATTCAACACACTTATTATAATTCGGGACGTATTGGAAAATGAAAAAGGGCTTTCCGATGCTCAAGTTCGAGAGCAGCTAAACAACTTACCGAGCTCATTTGAAGAGACCAACAATCTTCTGGTTCAAGCCGAGGTCTCTATTGGGTCTAAAATCGGCTTTCTGGACGACCTCAAATATAGCCTAAAGGACATAAAATACAATACCGAGGATGAAGCGACCCGCCTGCAGGAAGCAGACATCGCCCAAATAGCTATAGACCTGTCTCGCCGTGAGGTTCTATATCAAATGTCGTTAGCAGTGGCTGCAAAACTTATGTCTATGTCGCTGCTGGATTTCATCTGATAGCCGTTGAGGACAAATGTCAAAAACTGAAAGGTAACTTTTGAAAACATATATGTTCGATATTTAGGAGTAAATCGGATGGCACTAATGGGGACGAATTCAAATCCACTAAGTGGACAAAGGCAAAATAGTGTGTTCCTGCCGAGACATGGCTCCGGCAGGGCTGGTGGGAATCCAAATCATTATCATTACGAGAGAGGTTTGGAATTAGCTGAAGCCGGTAAATATCAGGAAGCTTTAGCTTGTATGCAGGAACATCTTCGCACGACCGGTGGCAACGCACAAGTACTGAATGATACGGGAGCAATTCTGTATTGCCTTGGCCGTTCGGATGAATCCATCGAGCATTTCGTCAAAGCTCGCAGCCACCAAGAAGACTCCGCTGAAATAGTGTGGAACCTGGTAGAAGCATATCTTGCAGTCGGCAAAGCAAACGAAGCTATGCAGCTTTTCGATAATATGGAGCAGATGGGCATATTGAATGTGGACGTACTTAACAGAACCGCCAACATATTCTTAGAGCAGAATAATAAGGCCAACGCTATTGAAATATTACTACGCTCACTGCAAAGCTTGCCCAACCAGGAGATTCTCAGGCCGATGATTGAAGTGATTCGCAGTAAAAGACCTAAGATAGCTTTCTTCTGTGGTGGTGATGGTATGGGATTTCTTAACGAAATCATCAAATTTGCAAATCAGCGTTTTCAAGTACATGTTTTTGAAGAGCAAACAGAAGAAGAACTATACGAATTAATGAAATGGAGTGATATTTCGTGGTTTGAGTGGTGCACAAATCTTGCAGTAATAGGCTCGAAGCAGCCGAAAGTCTGCAAAAACATTATCAGACTGCACCGCTACGAAGCCTATGGGCAATGGCCCGAGTTAGTGAATTGGGCCAATATCGACATCCTTGTTACTGTTGGTAACAGCTTTGTCAAAGATGCTCTTATCCACACTGTACCGAACCTGGAAAGTCAAACATCGATAGTTACTATCCCTAATGGGGTCGACCTTGAAAAATTTACTTTTACCGAGCGCCGGCGCGGCAAGAATATTGCTTTTTTGTCTAATCTGAGAACGGTAAAGAACCCGGCTCTCGTTTTGCAATGTATGCAAAAGCTGCATTATATTGATGCTGAGTATCGTCTGTTCTTCGGGGGTATATCTCAGAACAGAGCTCTTGAGCAATACTTAAATTATATGGTTGATGCCCTTGACCTTCGCGATGTGGTGTTCTTCGATGGCTGGCAGGAAGATGTCCGTTCCTGGCTTGAGGACAAAGATTACATCGTTTCGACCAGTATCATTGAAAGTCAGGGTATGGGTCTTTTGGAAGCAATGGCCTGCGGGCTTAAGCCGGTCATCCACAATTTTCCAGGTGCAGAGGAGATATTTCCGTCAGAGTTTTTATTTAACATCTCTGAAGAATTCTGCGAGCAAATTCTTTCCGACAGGTACGAACCCAAAAGGTATCGCAGATTCGTCGAAGAAAAGTATCCGCTGAAAAAGCAGCTGACCAAGATCAATAATATCTTCACCCAATTCGAAGTCGAGATAGATTCACAACAATCCGAGTCTGGGCTTTGCAATAACTCGGGAAATTGGGGTCTTGAAGAGATTAGATTACCCGCAGAATTTTCCGCTCCAACGTTCGAGAATAATTTGACTGTGTAATTCTTAGCTATTTAGAAAATGTTAGATAATCTTGGAATGTCAGAAAACTCCGAGAGAGTCCCAAGACGCAACGAGACGCCTTTGGGGACCCCCAAAAAGGCCGGGCCGGTAGTTACTGTGCTTGTCCCGACTTTTAATCGGCGCCGATATTTAGCCGGGGCCCTGGCCAGCGTTGTGCGCCAGAGTTATCGAAATCTTCAGATCATCGTGATAAATGACGGCGGCGAAGACGTAAGCGATATAGTCAATTCATTCGGGGACGAGCGGTTAATATTTATCGACAGAAAGGAGAATCGCGGCAAGGCCCATTCGCTCAATGAAGCATTACTTCGAGCTGAAGGCAAATACGTTGCCTACCTTGACGACGACGACCTATATTATCCTAATCACATCGAAACACTGGTCGATGCTCTTGAAAACAATAGCGACTGCCAAGTCGCATACAGTGATTTGTATAAAGTGTATTGTAAGGTTTGCTCGGACGGCAGCCGAAAAGTTTTAAGCAAAGTTGTTGAAATCAGCAGGGATTTCGACCGCTTTTTTATGCTGTACTATAATCATGTCCTGCACGTAAGCCTTATGCATCGGAGGGATTTGCTTGAAAAAACGGGTCTATATAACGAGGACATAAACGTTTTAATAGACTGGGACATGACGCGGCGGTTGGTTTTCTTCTCAGATTTTCACCATGTCCCCGAAATTACCGGTGAATTTTATCAGCCTGACGGTGACTGTGACAGAATATCAGTTCAGCGGCGCAAGAATGAAAAGGAATATACGAGGAACATCCTAACGATACGAACCACCAGGCCCGCCAAACCCTGGACTAAACTCGGAGATATGTCCATCATTTTTACAACAGAGAGGCTGAACAAGGAGGCAGGCACAACCCTCGGCTCTATCTGGCAGCGTACCTTCTATCCATACGAGGTTTATATGCCGCTGCCGACAGCGGATTTCGAAAAACTTGACACCGATATGCCTAACATAATCCCCGTGCTCGTTAATCCGTTGTCTTCTCAGGTCCAGCGAATAGACGCAGCTTTAGCCAGATGTGAGGGTGAATATATTGCCATAGTACCAAGCGGATTTCCCATGAGAGAATTCTGGGTAGAGGATTCACTCCATGCTTTGGTCAACAGCTCAGTCAACAACGAGGGATTTGAGTTAGAAGACTCAACAGAAAGACTCTGGGCGGTAGTGGTCAGAAAAAATGAGTTACAGTATGCACGGAGAAGATTTCCACATTTATCTGTGCGTGAATCTCTGAATGCGGCCGGCATAGCGATAAGGCGCCTGCAACCAGAAGAAATACCGTTTCAGTTTGACCAATTGCTTGAGAAAGCCAAGTCAGCGGAAAAAAACGGTAATTGGTCAAAGGCTGCTGAAATGTTCGAATATATCACGGAGCATTATCAAAACGAACTGTGGATGAAAACGTTAGCTGCAAAGGCATCCTTCAAAGCCGGCGGCCACATCCGAGCAGCCGAACTTAGCCGTGAAGTCAACCGTCAACGACCAACGGTGGATACACTCCTGTTGGAGGCAAAGGTCAAACACGAAAAAAAGGATTTTAACTCGGCAATTAAACTACTCAAAAAAGCAGAACAAATACTCGAAGGAAAAGAATTGCTATGGACATAACACAAAATAATGTCGATGAACAGCACGACTCGACGCAGCATTACGAGGTTTTACAGGAATTGGGGGACTGTTACACTTCTGTCGGCAACTACACACAGGCACAACAATACTACGAAAAAGCAGCGGTCTTATCGCCTGACGAGGCGGGCCCTTATGTTGGGCTTGGAGTAGTGGCGCTGCAAAAGAATCTTCTTGATGATGCTGAAATAGCGTTCAGGGTCGCCTGTCGGCTGGACGCCAATTGCGCCAAGGCCTATGCGGGCTTCGCTATGGTCGCCCAGCAAAGAGCCGATTACAAGCAGGCCTTTGAGATGTACCTTAAAAGCCTGGAGCTGGACACTGACAATCTGATAGCTCTTCTGGGCCTGTTTCAGACCTCCTGCCAGAT
>JBDRTM010000570.1:0-2491 GCA_043824065.1 Planctomycetota bacterium
TTTAAAGAAATTAATTTACCATCGTATCTGGCCTTACTTCCATCCCATACGAAGTTTGGAGTGGAGAGAGCTAAAATCGTTCGCTCATAATTGCCCCGGTTGCAAGGTATTGTCTTTAGGATGCGGAACCGGGTTTTTTGAAAATAGAATGAGAAATAGATGTCCGGTCCAGAGTGTTTTTGGAATAGACTTAAGTTATGCAGCGATAGCTGAAGCAAGAAAGTTTCACAGAAAGCCAGGAATAGTTGATTTTTGCTTGGGAGATGCGTGTCAGTTACCTTTTGAGAATGAAAGCTTTAATGCCGTGATAGGGCTTTGCACATTTGAACACTTCTCCGAACCACATGCAGTTTTGGACGAGATTGTTAGGGTTCTTCGTCCAAGGGGAAAGCTTTGGTTAAGTGTTGATGCATTTGATCACCCGAGTATCAGTAAGAGTTACAGAGAAAAGTTTCGCGGTCGACATAATGTCATAAACTTTTTCCCGTTAGAAGATTTGTCGGCTTTGCTGGCAAAACACGGCTTCAGAGTAGAACAGTATAGATATTTGTTACGTTCAAAAGGCGCGGGATGGGTTTATCAGATTAATAGTGAGATTAAATCAAAAGGATGGGAGGTAATCGAGCCTATAACGTTTCTACTTCTTAGGGCGCTGATTGTATTTTCTGAAAAAATTTGCGGAACCGAAGACAGTGGATATATTCTCACGATTTCAGGTCGGCTCATCGAACAATGAAAGAAATTGCATCAAAAAGACTTTTAATGTGTGTTCCATTTGTACCTTACCCACCTAAATCTGGTGGCAAGATTCGGGTTTACCAGGCACTACGGTATCTGTCACGGTACTATCGTATTAGCCTCATTGCATTGCAAGACCCTCTTCAGGAAGTCGATGATGTAAAACCTTTAAGATCTTTTTGCGAAGAGATGTACATTCTGCGTGGCCCGAAGTTTCTTCCGTTTAAATTACATCATTTTAGGGATTTTTTTAGTAAAATGCCGGGCAGCCTTGTGGTTCATTCCTCGGCCTTAGTAAAAAAAGCCAAAGAGCTTGGGGAGCGAGGGAGGTTCGATGTTTTGCAAATGGAGTTTTCTCCTCTTGCCCACTATGCCTCGATACTTCCCGGGAAATGTAAAGCTATTACTTTTCATTACCTCGCAGAAGAAGGTTATAAAGGGCTAGTTAATCAGTTAAAGCCCGGATTTAGGCGATGGTATTTTGAACGAGAACGAATCAAAGCAAAGTCATACGAGTTAAAGCTGTTAAGCATGTACGATCAAGCTTTTGTTACGTCTGAAAAGCACCGTCTTATCCTGAAGAGAGGCAACAAAATGATACCAATTGAGGTGATCCCTAACGGGGTAGATACTAAATTTTTCTCTCCACAGCCGAGATTAGAGAAAAAGCCTGTCTTCTTATTTATTGGTAGCTTGCATATCACAGCGGCTAATGTTGAGTCATTAGAGCTGGCTTTGAATTATGTTTTTCCCAGAGTAAAAAGACAATTACCTAATGCCGTTTTGCGGGTTATTGGTCGAGGTTTACCTGAATCTGTAAAACGTGCACATTCATCGTTAGATATTGAATTTCTTGGGGAGGTTGACGATGTACGTCCCCATCTTGCCGATTCAACGGCCGTACTCTTACCGATGCGAAGTGGATCTGGCACCAAACTGAGGATACCAACGGCCATGGCTATGGGTCGTGTCGTTATAACGACTGAGGAAGGGCTGGCCGGATTTGAATGTGAAAAAGGTAAACATTTGTTGGTAGAAAATGATCTCAACAGGATGGCAGATCAAGCCGTGCGACTTTCAATAGACAACGAGTGGCGAGAGGAGATAGAACATGAAAGTCGCCGATTCGTTGAACAGGAATATGACTGGGAACGTATCTTTGAAAGACAAGTGGAATTATATGAATCCATAGGATGTGGAAAAGGAATATGGAAATGAAAAGTGGATCCAAAGCACAACCACTGGTTTCTGTCATAATCCCATCCTTAGACGGGTACCGTAATGGGAATGTGCCTATATTATCCCTAACGTTGGTGCGCCGGTAAAACCGGCGGGAAGTAGTGAATGAAAGTTTCATACGATGAAGATGTAGCGAATCACATCGGCCCCGAGTCATGTGTGTACACCCGCGAGGAGGTGCGCGAAGCGTTGGCAGGGGAAAGTGCGGGCTGGGTATTGAGCCGCGAAAGAGGGTATGCTTCGGGGTGCCGACGTCGTCAACGTGTACGGAAGGCAAAACGGAACACATCGCTATCGCAAGAGGTGTTTCGGCCCCGCGTGGTCGTAGACCCCATGCACGTACAGAAGTTTTCCGCACGGGAACCGGGAGATCCCATGTCTGGCCATGACTTGATGGTGACAGGGTCCGCGCAGTGAATCCCAAGGGAGCACGACTGCGATGTACGGACGTGGGAAGTCGGACAGGCCAGTATGTACCGGAGAGAGCTTTGAAAAACTGGTTGGATTCCCGATT
>JBDRTM010000571.1:0-2822 GCA_043824065.1 Planctomycetota bacterium
ATGATTGCTACAACGCAAACCCGGCTTCAATGAGAAATGCGCTGGATATATTGACTGGTCTCGACCCAGCTCGAAAACGCAGATTGGTCTTTATCTGCGGCGATATGGCTGAGCTTGGACAGCAGACCGAGCGCCTGCACACTGAGCTGGGTACCTATATCGCAAAGGCCAAAGTGGGACTGCTGGTAGCTGTCGGTAAGTTTGCGAAAATCACCACTGAGGCCGCAAAAACAACTGCTAAATACAATTTGGATTCCCACAAGGCCCAGTCCCTAAAAATAAAATGTTTCGAAGATACCCTTTCAGCCTGTAATAATCTGCACGAATTCATAAAAGATTACGATATAATATTAGTGAAAGGTTCGCGCACTGCCAGACTGGAAATGGTCGTCGAGAAACTGAAAGAGCTGCCGATTGAAATGAAAAATTAAAAATGTAAAACGCAAAATTAAGGAGGTCGTCCGGCACTTAAAGTTAAGTGTTGGATTCCATAATTTTGACCTTTAACTTTTGAATTTTGAAATGAAAAAATGATATACCACCTGTTATGGTATTTGCGAGATGTTTTTACGCACCAGCTCGGCTTTTACGCCTATCAGAACGTGGTGTTTCGCTCGGTATCAGCCATACTGACCAGCTTACTTATCGCCCTTATAATCGGCCCTAAAATCATTCGCTGGCTGATGCGCAAAAAGATCGGCGACCGGCCGGAGTTTCATCACGCCACCCTCAACGAGCTGACCAAGGAGAAGGCAAATACACCCACTATGGGTGGCCTGATTATCATTCTCTCGGCTGTCTCAACCACCTTATTATGGGCAAAGTTGAACAATCCCTTTGTTCAAAAGGCCATTGTGCTGGTGATATGGTTCGGCGCTCTGGGCGGCGTTGACGACTGGCTAAAGCTCACCCTCGATGTCCGCCACCGAACCAGAAACGGATTAAAACCCTGGGAGAAGCTCATCTTTCAAATCGGTGGTGCAGTATTGATAGCGTCGTTTTTATATGCCGACTTTGTCAACATAGACGACGCCAAATTATTTTGGCTGCCGTTCTATAAGCATGGCCTGCCCTTAGCAAACTGGATGTTCATACTGGTAGCGATTTTTTACCTCTCGGCCACCAGCAATGCCGTCAACCTAACTGACGGTATGGACGGACTGGCTGCCGGCTGCGTAGGAATGGTCTCTCTGGTACTTGCACTGCTGTGCTTTGTCGCCTCTGAAACGATGTCACGGACCACCCCTGTTACCTGGGCAAGTTATCTTCTGCTGCCCGCTATACCCCAGGCCGGCGAGCTGAGCATCTTTTATTCGGCAATCTTAGGGGCCGTCCTCGGATTCTTGTGGTTCAACTGCCATCCCGCTCAGACCTTTATGGGTGATGTGGGCTCACTTCCATTAGGCGCCGCAATGGGCTACGGTGCGCTGGTAACCAGGAATGAAATCCTGCTCTTAATTATCGGCGGCGTATTTGTCATTGAATTGCTTAGTGTAGTGCTCCAGGTCGGCTATTTCAAATACACCGGGGGCAAACGGCTTTTTAGATGTGCACCTATACATCACCATTTTCATCTGATTGGCTGGAGTGAGCCGCAGGTCGTAGTGCGTTTTTGGCTTTTGGCCGCCGCCTTTGCCGCCCTCGCTTTGGCCACATTAAAAATCCGATAACGCCCCCGATAGGCTCGAAAATGGTTACCATAAAAACTGTTGACCCTCTTAAGCTTACCCCTTGCCGGTGAAAAATCGAAAGTCTGATAATCTCTCTACGTAAAACTACTTGTCCTGCGTTTAACCTAAATCAAGGCCTAATTGAGAAAATCGCCACCTTAATCTCAAGTTTTCATTAACTTATGCCGAATTTGTACAATACGCGCAAAAAGTTTGTGACATAAGGAGTTAGCTATGCTCAGAGCAAGAGACATTATGAATACAAATGTAATTAGTGTGCAAAAAGACGCCCCAATATTTGAGGCCGTAGAGCTCCTGGTGGAAAATAACATCTCAGGACTGCCTGTGGTCGAAGATGATATGACTTTGACGGGAATTCTTTCAGAAAAAGATGTCATAGAACTGTTCTACGATAGCGAACAGGCAGAGGACAAAACTGTTGAAGACTATATGACATTTCCCGCAGTTTGTTTTGAAGATAATAATGCTCTGCTCAATATCTGTGACTTTTTGGGAAAGAACATCTTTAGAAGGGTCCCGGTTACATCAGATGGCAAGCTGGTTGGCATAATCAGCATACAGGATGTCCTCAACACTGTCCTTCAGCTAAGGCGGGAAAAAGTGGTCAGCTAATTAATTAATTGGTGAGTGGTTAAATGGTTAATTGGTTAATTAACTACTCACCAATTAACCACTCACCAGTTCACTATTCTTCAGTATGGATTCGGACGTTCCTTCTGTGAGCCGTTGTGTCGGCATCGTAGCTCATTTTGTCTAATTTTCTCTGTACCAAAAAGATTTTAACAGCGGTAGTGCCACAAAACAAACCGACAACGAAGAATACTATAGAGGCAAGTATCGCAAACAAATCCCGCAGGATATAAACCAGAAATCCAAATCCAATTAGCAGCAATCCTACGATAAAAAGTCCTGCCGCGAAGTTTCTGGTCGCTTGAGAAATTACATTTGTGTAAAAACGAAAACTCATATTCGTATCTCGTAAAGTGCCTGAAGTGACACGTAAGTGTCATCCTGAGGCGAAAGAAAGCTTGCCCTGAGCGTAGCCGAAGGGCCGAAGGATCTGGCCAACGAAAAAGAGATTCTTCACTTCGCTGCGCTGCGTTCAGAATGACAGCAAAGCTGTCACTTTAG
>JBDRTM010000572.1:0-33438 GCA_043824065.1 Planctomycetota bacterium
GCGCTGATTAATAAAGGAAATTAGAACAGTTGGTGAAAGCTCACTTAGCGAGTTCAAATCGATGCTTCGCAAGTAAGCCTCAAAACAGCGAAGGTAATGGCTGTACTGAATGATCGTAGTCTCCCGAAGTCCGCGCTCTCTTCGCAGATATGTGAAGAATCCATATGTGTGAACCACAAATGGGTCGGAGAACTTGCGAGAACGACCACCTCCAGAATAGCCCGGGATTACCAGCCGAAGCACTTGATGAATGGGGCCCCTAACCGCTCGCACCGCCCCTTTCGTTGACTCTTCGGTAGACTTATCTTTTCCACGTTTTTTGAGCCAAGAATTAATGAATGGCTCAACATAATTAGGCAGTTCCTTCCACATCGTAGCGCCACACCCTCGGGCGAACTCACCAAAACGCATTAGTAACGGAACACGAATGAGCACATTCCGACGTGCATACCCATTCTCGGTCAACCAATTGACATATCGCTCGATTGGCTCACCCATCCAAGAGGCACGGATACGGTCAATAGTGGTTGGTCGGATGAAGTAATGTTCAAGCATGATAACCTCCTTTTTTAAATAGTGATAAGGAGATTATCACATACTGGCATTGTTTAGTTATGTGCCCATTTTTACACCTATAATCTTTTAATATCAAAAACTTAAGTTATTAAGGACACATATTTGGAATGGACACATTACATTGGTAACCTCTCTGCAGGCATCCAGGCCTCCTTGTGAAAATTCCAGAAGGCCCAACATACCTTGTTTTTCCGAGATTACCCAACGTCGCTTTAGCTTTTTTTAAATGAAATTCTTATTCCGATTGATTCCGGCCACCCATTCCGATGCCACCCCAAAAAGTGGCCGGCTTCCGTCGGAATGCCCGGCCGGAATCGTCCGGAATACGCAATCCTGATAATTCTCCTTCAAACTCTATTGCATTGTTTGTTTTTCAGGTATGTTGGTGAAATAGATGTTTCTGCCGTCCTGGCAGGCTTTGAGCGCAAGCTACACCGCGAGATGCGGCTTTCCAACACGAAGGAGACGCCTTTCAAACACAGATGTGTGAGGTTAGTACCCAACTACGCAATCTCCTGTCCCCGCCCCGGAAAACCCACATTGGTTTCCTTGAGGATATTGGGCCAGGGCTACTCGGCCAAGGGAAGACGACCATCGATGTATAAGGGGAGCATGCCCTCGGCTTTGGCTACACCATGATACCCGGACGCCGAGGCATTACACCCTTACTCCCAACTCCTCAGGAAACATCAGGTCCAGATAAGCCACATAGAATACCGTGTCAGGGGTTTCCAACTCAGGAGTCTCAATCCATCCTCCTTTAATAAAGACCCTCCGACTAGGCATATTGGTTTTATAGATCCCCGCCCGGACCGCCCGGCTCCCACGCGCCTGACTGTAAGTTTTTGTAGCTTCTACCAATGCTGGAAAGATACCTTTGCCACGCCAATTCCCATCCACCACACCAATTGTCATCTGGGCAAATCCTGGATGATCCGCAATCCTCTTGCTCTTTCTTGACACATCAGGGCGACGAAAAAGACGCTGCCATAGTTTTCTCTTGAATAATAACAACGGATGGCGAAATAAGCTGCCCAAAAAATCCGGCAAACATGCCATAAACATCGGAAACGTAAACGGCCCATCACAAACTGCTACCAATCCGACAATCTTACTGTCAGCCTCTGCTACCAAGGTATAGGCCCGTTCGCCGCTGACCTGCCAACGATATGTAGCCCTTACATACGTTTCTCCCAACATGACAGGCACGTGGTCTTCCGGCGCAAAAGAAGCACAATGCAGTTCGGTCAACGAATCCAGATCTGCAGGGGTTGCTAATCGGATCAATATTGGAGTCTCATCAGCCATTCGGTCACTCCACTGCATGTTTTACAGCCAACATCAATACTTCGCCAACCTGAGGTAGGCATACTTCGGCGGTCAAATGTTTCAACGCGTAGGCTCGCCCAGATTCTCCATATGCCCGTCGCGCCTTGGGAGACATCCGCGCCACCTCGAGCAATTTATCGGCCAGTTTTTGTGGATAATCAGGCTCAACCACCCACCCGCAGTTCGATGTATCTACCAGTTCAACCAGGTCACTTCCGGGCACTGCCAGAGTCAGGATTGGTTTCCCGGAAAACATATACCCTAACATTTTTGAAGGAACCGACACCAACGATTGATCACCGCGAGTGGGCAATATCAAAACATCTGCCGCTTGATAAACTTGTGCAGTCTGTTCCGCTGGCCATGGCGAGTGAAAGTGAATTCGCTCTGACAACCGGCCTGCAGCCAGACGTTGGCAGGCTGGCAAATGACTGCCATCGCCGGCGACCAACAAATGCATCCGATCTTGAATATAGCGAAAAGCTTCAATCACAGTCTCGACCCCGGCCGCCGCACCAATATTCCCTCCGTAAACTGCCAGGAAACTATCCAAAGGTATGCCATGCTGTCGGCGAATCTCCTGGCCTTGCCCGGAAAGGTGAAATTTTCGTTGATCCGCCCAATTGGGAATGAGATGTACCCGATCGGCAGGGACTCCGCGTTTCCCCGTATAAATCGTTTGAAAACGTCTGGAAATCACAAGAATCGCCTGGCTATGGCGTGCAATACACTGATCTGCGCACTCCAGCCAACGATAAATCGGGTGCCGAGTCGCAAGCCGCCCCTGAACCATCAGGGCTTCGGGGTAAATGTCTTGCACACTGATCACTAGTGGGATCCGCTTTACCTGCGCAATCCAACACAGAATGCCAGTTGCAAAAATCGGCCAACTGTTTGCATAGATCACATCAGGGCGCGTTTCACGCAAGACAGCACATCCAGAGGACATCCCAAACGATAAGTTTTCTAAAAACCGGCTGAGCAAACTTGATTTACCTGATAGTGTGGTGAAACAACGAACAACCCGAATACCGTTGTGCTGCTCCATCCGGGCCCATCTTCGGTGATACCCTGCATACAGCTTGCCTCCCGGACGATTGGGGAAGTTCGTGATAACCGTGACCGTATGCCCTTGTTGCGCCAGCCACTCTGCCAGTTGTGCGCTGGTCTGGGCAGAGACAACCGGCTCTGGCGGAAACACGCAACTTATTATCAAGAAACGTAAACCCATCGTCAATCAAACCATGTTATCTCGAATTGAGGAGAGCATATTTTTATATGAGTATTTTGGCAAAAAGTACCTATAAAATGCCGTCTGGAATTTTCACTTAGCATACTATATGAGGCTGGGTTTTAAAAAATCTTTTGTACTGAATCGGCAATTTGTTCGGGCGAAATTTTTTCAACCAGAAATCCATTATATCCATCTATTACTTGGTCAGAGATACCTCGATGTGGAGTGGCAAAATGCCTTTGCGTGTCAAACAGGGTATCACCGCAGTTGTGTGAATCTCGGGGGGTAGACTTGGAGTGCAATAACGAGTCTTACTATCTGATTCTATTTTAGTCCGCCTCTTCGAAACAGTTCGAGAAGTTCTTTTACAAATCCTTGCACAGTGTAATTTTTTTCCAAGTAAGCGCGGCCATTTCTGCCCATTTCGACTGCTGTATTTCGGTTCGCACAAATCCACTTCAAGTGTGACGCAAGTTGCTGGCTATTTCCCGGTTCGAAAAGACGTCCTGTCACCCCATCATCTACAACGTAGGAATTGCCTCCGATGTTGGATGCAATCAACGCTGTCTTCATCGCATAAGCATCTAGATTGACATATTCAGAAATATTCCAGGCAATCGATGGGTTGACTACACATAAGGCTTTGGCGACGAGTTTCTGCAAACCGTCGTTCCACGTGACTCCATCAACTATTTTTACATTATCTCCAATGTCGTAATGTTGGATTCTTTTCTTCACACGCTCTCTTCCATCACCAAATCCACAAAGTAGAATTTTAACATCGTTGGCGATTCTAGCGGCTTCGAGCAGGCAATCAATTCCTTTTGATTCATGATAGGCACTGAAATAGATACAATAATCTTCTTTTCGTAAGTCAGTCGGCGCAGGAGAGAGGGGGTAGGGGTTTTTTATCACAGTAATTCGAGCCGCATCAAGACCCCACGCCACCAATCTATTTTTCATGTCTTTGTGAGGTACCGTGAATTGACCAATACCGTCTGCACAGCCCAGAAAATGTCCAATACCGACTGAGGTCGCAAAAAGAGTGCTCTCCATGAAGTTATTACGATAACAAAGATGTCTTATTGCATTGTAGTATTTATGTCCTTTGCATTTTTCACAAACGCCGCTTCCTTTGCGATACATAAATCCTTGGACGCAGAAAATATTGTAGTCGTGCAAACTCCAAACCGAAGGGATCCCCTCCTGCGTGGCAACGCGCAACACGGCTGGGGAGAGTTGCCGAAAGACGTTGTGGTAGTGGACCAGCGCAGGTTTCTCTGCTTTGATCATTTTTCGCAGGCATTCCGCCGCGTAGTGGTTATATGGAAATCTCGCTGCTAGAATTGCCCTTCGATGGATAGGATGGTCCCCAAAAGTTTCGGGAAATGCCACATCCGGATAGTATCGCTCAGCATGTTCTTCAGTATTGTCTGGATGCTTGCCCGCAAAAAAGACAGTTTCAAATCCGTTTTCTCGAAGTGTCTGGGAGACGTACAACGCATACTTGGCAGCGCCGCCTTTAAGGTGCTGCCGCTGATTGACAATTAGTATTTTACTTTTTTTAGATCCAATCATTAGTCTTCTCAAGTTCGATGTTGGTTCGCGTCCATTCTATGGTTTTTCTTAGGCCATCTTCAAGTTCTGTATTAGCCGTCCATCCGAGCACATCTTGGGCTGCTTTCGGGCTGCCGGACAAGTTCCAGATTTCGTCGTAGCGA
This sequence comes from Planctomycetota bacterium, assembly GCA_043824065.1. Classification (GTDB taxonomy): domain Bacteria; phylum Planctomycetota; class Phycisphaerae; order Sedimentisphaerales; family Anaerobacaceae; genus NIOZ-UU13. Next base: position 4,861 of record JBDRTM010000572.1, read on the forward strand.
TACGGTATTGCACCAAAGTCGACCTCTGCGCCGGGATTAACAATACCGACAATCATCTCCACTAAACACTTCACCGTGGTTTCGATACCGGTACATAAATTGAACGTTCCGCCAATCGACCCGGGCGAACGGGCTGCTGCGCAAAGTCCATCTACCACGTCATCAACGCAGATGAAATCTCTGGACTGTTCACCAAGGGTCGTTTCAATTCTCTCACCAGCAAGCGCCTTCGCGATCACATGGGGAACAAGGCGATAGTATGATTCTCCAATTCCGTACACGTTGAACGGTCTAACGGATGTTACTTTAAGACCGTGACGTTTTGCGTAAGTGTTAGTGATGTACCAGGCTGCGGTTTTTGTGGCACCATATTCCGAAATTGGATTAGGAGGCGATTTTTCAACAATCCCGCTTCCGGAGCCATATTCAAAACAGGAACCACAATACACAAGGCGCTTCACTTCCCAGAACTTGGACAGTTCGGCCACTTTGTAGCTGCCAGAAACGTTTGTCTCGATCATTCGGGCAATATTTGTTTCCCCCTGGTTGACGCCGGCGCTAGCCAGATGGAACACATAGTCAGGCTTTTGAAAGGTATTTTGCAAAGTGGAGAGGTCTACATTGGCCAAATCTTCGTGGATTACCTTAATAGCGGTTTTTATCTCTTTTATCCTTTCTAAGGATGCTTCCGGGTGGTCAAGCACGACAACTTCATTTCCGTCCTTGACGAGTTTTCGGCAAAGGCATGCACCAATAAATCCGGCTCCCCCAGTCACAAAAACACGAGAATTGGAGATTGTGCAGTTATCTTTTTCTTTCATCGGGATTGTTCACCCGGCATCATGTATCTAATCCCACACATCTACGTGAACGGAATCTGGTTGAACTCCAGCGTCAAACAATCCTGCCTTGAGGAAGGCAATCATTGCAGGTGGTCCAGACAAGTAAAATCTTGCTTTTTCCAATGCACCTGCGTCCCAAGCTGCCTTCAATGTAGCTTCGAGTGATATTTTTCCTCTAATGTCTCCATCTTGAGGATCAAGTTCAACAAACGAAGTCCATTCAAGAAAGTCACAGTTTTTTGATTTATCGTTAATTAGATCTCTGAAAACCAGAGCGGAGGAAGATTTCGCTCCGTAGAGCACTCTGACAGGTCCAAATATCTCGAGACTAGAGGTTCTCAACCAAGACACGAATGGCACAACCCCGGTTCCTCCGGCAACTATTACTACCGGGTTGTCCCAAGATGTTTCTACAATGAATTCCCCATAAGGTAGTTTGACGGAAACCTTGTCGCCTACTTGCAACCTCATCATTTCTTGGGTGAATCTGCCGACCTGTGAGAACAGAATTTCAACTTCTTTACGGTTTTCCGGCGAACTGGCAATAGAAAAGACTCGCGATTCGGGCCAGTGACCCGTCGGGTCGTGGAGCTCAATGGCTAAGTGTAGGAACTGTCCCGGCGTGAATTTGGGTATGCGCCGTGAAGTCTCTATCGTTAATCCCCTCAACCCGGAGAGGTGATCGCGTATCCCAGATATTCTTCCGTGCATTCGTACAGGCTGTGCCATCAGTAACTCTCTACGAACTGTGTTATAGTTTCTGCCATATAATCCACTTCTTCATCGAGAAGGCCTGGAAAGATCCCGACAAAGAAGGTGTCATTCATGATTCTTTCGGTGTTGTAAAGGGTGCCAACAACCCGATGCTCAATATCTAGAAATCCAGGGTGTCTGAGCAGATTTCCGCTAAATAAGTTGCGCGTTTCAATTTTTCTTGAGTACAATTGTTGAACTATATCATTTCTTCCGAAAGGGGCCTCTGGTCGAACGGTGAGTGCGAAAGCAAACCAAGACGGTGTCGATTTCCGGACCGCTTCGGGAAGGACGAATACATCAGATTGAGGGCTGAGCGCCTCCATTAGGCGACCGTGATTTCGGTTTCGCGCACCGATGAAGCCCGACAATCGTTCGAGCTGAGCACATCCAATCGCCGCCTGAAATTCCGTCGCTTTGAGGTTGTATCCAATGTGGGAATACACGTACTTGTGATCGTATCCTGGCGGTAGTTTTCCAAAAGACTGCGTCTGCGAAAAGCGTTTTCCGCAGGTATTGTTTTCCCCTCCCTTACAGTAGCAATCCCTTCCCCAATCTCTATAAGATCTAACGATCTGCGCAAGTTGCTCATTTGAGCATACTACCGCACCGCCTTCGCCTGTGGTAATGTGGTGTGCAGGGTAAAAGGACAAGGTTGCCAGGTCGCCAAAGGTGCCCACTTTTTGTTCGCCGTACAAAGCACCAAGGGCATCACAAGTATCTTCTACAAGCCACAGATTGTGTTCTTGTGCGATCTTTGAGATGACATCGATATCCCAGGGATTTCCTAGAGTATGAGCCAATACAATGGCTTTGGTTCTTGGGCCCACAGCGTTGGCGACCATTTCCGGCAAAGCATTGTATTGCCCAAGACTCACGTCGACAAAAACCGGTATCAATCTATTTTGTATGATGGGTGCGATGGTTGTTGGAAATCCGGCTGCAACGGTAATCACCTCATCCCCAGCTACTAAACGTCGGTCCCCAAGCTTGGGTGAAGTCAAAGCAGTCACTGCTAATAAATTGGCGGAGGAACCGGAATTCACCATCAACACGTCCCGTTCGTCGAAGAATTCCGAAAGTCGGCTTTCGAACTCCTCCGTAAAGCGCCCAGAGGTCAACCAAAAATCAAGGGCTGATTCGGTGGCAAGCACCAACTCTTCCGGACCGAATACTCTCCCCGCATAGCGAACAATAGACTTGCCTGGTACGAAAGGTTGCTCTTGGGATTTGAGAATCCCGTACTCCCGTACTAATCTCAGAATCTCTTCGCGCTTATTCCGTTCGATTTCTCTATTCATTTTGCCCACAATGAACCCATCTTCGCCGCCATTTCAACAAATGTTCGTATCTCCTCCACACAAATCTCTCTAGCGTTTCTTTGGTCTAACAACACAGCCTCATACCATTTCGCTGTTCTTCTTACTGCTTCCAGAATGGAATAAACTGGTGTCCATTTTAACTGATGGTTGGCCTTGTCACAGCATAGAGTAAGCATTCTGGACTCATTGAGTTCAGCCGCCTGCCTCGAAGACAGATCTTCGTAATTTCCTCTGCCTAAAATATTGTAGAATGATTTGACAATCTGTTCCACCGTTTGGACATCGTCAGGTCGAGGACCAAAGTTCCATGCCCCCGAAAAATGTTCCGGATCTTCCAATTGTTTCTGGGCAAGAGCGAGATAGCCAGACAAAGGTTCAAGGACGAACTGCCACGGTCTGGTTGACGCAGGATTTCTGACACCAAGTGTCGTCCCGTTAAGCATTGCCCGAACAGCGTCCGGTAGAATTCTGTCTTCGGCATAATCACCACCGCCGATGACATTACCCGCACGAACAGAGGCACAACATGTTTGGCAATTCTTTTCGCCGAAAAAAGATCTGATGTAAGAGCCGATTACTATTTCGGCCGCGCCTTTACTAGCACTGTATGGATCGCTTCCTCCCATCGGGTCGATCTCTCTATAACCCCAAACCCATTCCTGGTTTTTATACACCTTGTCCGTGGTTATTACCACGCAAGATCGTACGCAGCCTATATGCCTGATCGCCTCCAAAACATTTACTGTACCCCCTATATTTATGTCGAAAGTTTCCTTCGGCAAGCGGTAAGAACGGCGAACCAGAGGCTGCGCCGCGAGATGAAACACTATCTCGGGACGAAAAGTTTCTACAACTCTTTGCACAGCATTGTAGTCTCTGACATCGCCGATGTGATGTTCAATGTCCTTCTCCATTTCAAGCGTTCGAAATAGGCTGGGTTCCGTGTCCGGTTCCAGAGCATATCCAACAACATCAGCTCCCAACTCGAGTAGCCATAAGGCAAGCCACCCTCCTTTGAAGCCTGTGTGTCCCGTAACTAAAACTCTTCTATCCTTAAAAGTATTGTTGAATGTCAAAATGACTTTTCCCTATTCGGTTTCCCAAACCCTCCAGGGTGGTTTCCCGGTGTCCCACAATTTTCGCAATAACATCAAGTCACGGAGGGTATCCATGCATTGCCAGAAACCGTCATGTGCGTACATCATTAACTCACCGTTCCTGGCCAACTTTTCTAGTGGTTCACGCTCCAAAATGCAGTTATCATCGAAACAAACATAATCAAATATACCTGAGTTAAAAACGAAAAATCCACCGTTGATCCTTCCTCCCGCCCCACTGGCAGGTTTCTCTTCAAAAGCGTAAACTTTTGTTCCCACTACGCTTAGCTTTCCGAATCGTCCAATCGGGTTGACTCCGGTTATCGTTGCAATCTTACCGTGTTCTTTGTGAAACTCGACAAGCCTTTTTATATCCACGTCTGCAACTCCGTCACCATATGTTAGCAAAAAGGTTTCGTCTCCAACGTAACGCTTGATTTTAGCCACCCTGGCGCCTGTCATGGTCTGCAAACCTGTCTCAGCAAGCGTGACATTCCAGTCAAAGCAGTGATGGCTTTTGTGAAAAACGCACTCTCCTGAGGAACCTAACTTTATGGTAAAGTCGCTGTTCAATGCTTCAAAATGAAGAAAATATTTCTTTACTACATTCCCCAAATGCCCGAGACAAAGAACAAAGTCCTTTATACCAAAGTGGGCGTATCCTTTCATGATGTGCCATAGCATTGGTTTCTCGCCAATTTCCACCATCGGTTTGGGCATCAAGCCACCAGTCGCTTCTTGTAATCTGGTTCCTTGGCCTCCACAAAGTATTACTGTTTTCACTTTATTGAGCCTTCTATTCTTATCACCCTTCTTTGTTTCTTTATCCCTACATTCTATAATATATATTAACAAATACTTCCTAATGGAAGCAAAATCCTTATTTGATCATGTCAATAATCGTTTGCATGTATCTCCTGACCATGAATCTCCAGACGGCAGCCAAAAAAGCATAAAAAATGATATAGAAACCAGAGCTAAAATTAAGGCAGCGAACACGGGAACTAATGATCCAAGTGCTGGATTATTTTTTCAGTAGACCCTACTATACAGATCACTGGATCTTTCATGCATATTACTTACTTCATATTGATGAAAATGGCGAACTTCCTACATGTCGTCGACGGCGTTTTTCAATTGCTTCTGAGTAGACTTCAAGGAATCGTTCAGTAATAAGTTCCCAATTGAGCTCGCAGTCAATCAATTCCCTGGAGCGTGAACCCATTTGGTTTCGAAGTTCAGCGTTGTCAAGCAACAATTCGAGATTTCGTCGAAGTTCAACCACATCTCCACGATGAAATGAGAGGCCGTTATTGTTGGCCAATAAGAAATCGGTTGACTGGTGGTCGGAAACCTCCCCAGGTAGAATAATCGGTAATCCTACCGACATCGCTTCCAAGACTGTATTAGACGGATTACCTGGCCAGACCCCTACGTCTGAAGCATTGAAAAGACCCACCAATCGATCGGTTTTTGCAAACTTGTGGAAAATTATCTGCGAACTAATCCCACTTTCTCGAGCAATTTTCTGTAGAAATTCAAGATACTCTGGCTTTCCCCCTCCCACGATAAGCAGCCGAGCCTCTGGGTGCACCTGCAATAAAGGTACAGCTGCATCTAGTAATACATGGAGATCTTTTTCTGGGGCTATTTTTCCTGCATGAACAATGACCACGTCCCCGTCTGCTAGCTCTAGTTCCTGTCGTATCTGATTCTGCTTCCTCGCGTCGAACCGGAATAGGCCATGATCCGCTCCTAATGGGATGATCGGCACATCTTTTGGATCAAGCTCGAACTCTTGGCAGACCAACCACTGCTCAGATTCTCCAATGGGTACAATAGAATCGGCCTGTGCACGAATCGTCGGCAACATCCAACGCTTGTAAATGAAGTGTTTGAGATTTTTGAGCGGCGTTCCGGTTAGTCGTGTGTTGAAAGTGGAAGCATGCGTGTCAAAAATCAGAGGGTAATCGAGGGCGTTATTATTATTTGCGATGATAAATGAAGTCAGATTAAATATATTATGCACATGGACGATGTCTGGCCGGAGAACTCTCAACGTCTGCCCAAGACCACTAAGAAGTACCACCGTGCTCCCATATTCCACTAAACAGCGCAATCGGTGTACTGTCAGCCCAGCTTCTCGTGAAGGTCCTACACCTACAATCCGGTTACCTAAAGAAGCCCCAATTGTTTGTTTAAAGTGAGGATAAGGAGAATAGCGATCTGAAGTAACGATGAAAACCTTGTGTCCCATCTTCTGCTGAAACTTGGCAAGATAAAATTCCTGATAGCCAATTTGTGGTTGGAAGTAGTCAATCACATGAACAATGCGCATGAATTCAATCTCCCAGAGTTATATCTACCAAGAAAATGATCATTCACGTTGGTACCAACTAATACGAATCGTCGGGATGGGTTACACTGGTGAAATATATCTGCCATATAACTGGCAGAGTTTCTTGACAACGATATCCCATGTATATTGCTGGGCGTTTGCAATCAGCCTTTGTGAATCCCAGTGAATTTGCAGCGCCCTCTCTATCGTATCAGTCAGCGCCAAGACATTCCTTGGTGGAACCAAATAACCCGTGACTCCATCAATAACAAAGTCTGTGGGTCCTTGCCCTTGACAAGCAATCACTGGAGTTCCCATTGCAAGTGACTCCAGGTAAACAATACCAAATCCTTCAGACCAGCTCGGCAGCACAAACAAGTCGGCAGCTTGGTAGTATGTGGCTAATTGTTCGTTTGGGACATACCCCTGAAAGCACACCACATCAGCCAAGCCCAACTCTTTAACTTTAGCACGTAATACCATTTCATATGATCCAGTGCCGATAATGATATAGCGCATTTTCCAGTCGGGCCGTCGCCGAATTACCTGGGCTAACGAATCTAGCACGGGGGCATGTCCCTTACTCTTATTTAGGTTTGCCACTGTGATGATCAGTTTCGTCTCAGGAGGTTTCTCAATCGTTCCAATTGGATAGTTCTGGCTATGTTTGAAGACGCTGAAATCAACCCCGTTAGGTATTACTGTCACGCTACTGGGCCGAATACCTAAGTTTATGACCTCTTGCCGAAGTTTATTACTTACTGTGATGACATGATCTGCATTGTGGAGAGAAAAGAGGAGTATCCTGCGAACATCCCTACGACGAATCTCACTTGGGGTTGTATCTGCTCCATGGATTGTGATAATACAAGGCTTATTATAGGCTCTTCCCAGCATTATTCCAATAACCCCTGCTATGGCAGCTCCATGTGCATGGATGATATCAAATGGAAAGTCTCGATATATTTTGCATAACGCGAGAAGACATGTGATAGCGATCGACAATGTTTTTACAGGGCGCAGAAAATCCCCTGGATAGGATAAAAAAGGGCGGCGCCATACAGGAAACCCATTTTCGATCACATCGCCAAATTTGACATGTGATCTTATGGGAACTGGAACCAACACTCCTACCTGTGCATGTTGAGCTAGCGCAATCGCCTGTTTCTCGACAAAAATACCTAGAATCGGATTGTCTGATCTCGGGTACATCAGCGACAACAAGAGTATTTTTTTCACAGATTGCTATTGCTCCAACATGCGTACCAGCATGCTAACAAGTAAACCGCGTATCATGATCAGTAAACCAGATTCATTCATTATAGCAGAACACAAATAAGGCCCCACCAAAGCAGGAACACATAATTGCGGTAAGACTTTATTAAAAAAGTTTTGAGCGATAATGGAAGGATGTCGATTCCAATCTGATGTTGGCAAAGAAGCATATTGGATATCGAGGGGCGGACAAATCAGATTAATAGATTGGATCCTAAAACCATGTTGGCGAAGCAGTTGTATAGCACTTCGGAAGCTGAACAGGTGAAAATGCCCTTCTGAGTGGGTCAAACCCTTGTCTGAATCGTGTTCGCATATTGTTCGAAATGTATTCAACCAACACTTTTCAATCGGGATCTTGAATATCGTGGCATGACCTACTCGCGTTAGTTCATCCAAAAACTTGTCAAGATCAGGAATATGCTCCAAAACATCGGAGCAAATGACAACATCGAATGACTTCGTGCGATGTGGGATTTTCTCGACATCCGATAAGTAAAAAAAGGTGTCCGGGAAAGACCTGGCTGCAGTTGTGATAAATAAGGGAGTAATATCCGTGCCAACTGAACAAGGGATTCCAAACTGGTCCACAATTACTTTTAGTACTCTGCCTTCCGCGCAACCGACCTCCAAAATGTTGCGTATTTTTCGGTCTCTTGGAATTAAATCAACTAACAAGTGTGCCTTCTAGTCCAAGACTTTTATACGAGCAACATAATTTTTACCAAGTTCATCTGCAGCCCACCGTTTATAAAATTGATTATAAGCTCCCTATCCACCTTGATCATTCCGCCCTCACTTTGCATTTTTGTAAAAGACGACTTTCAATCCTGCGTAATCCTTGCACATAGCCTACCAAGAACCAAGCGTAGAAGGGAATACGGATACTGTTGCGCTGAGCTGCAGGCGGGAAAAAGAGAGAGCTTTGAATTAGTTGGCCTACCACAGCAAACAACACTATCACCATCACCGCTGCGGCAAGAGACCGAAACAAGGGCGATGAGAGCTTACAATAAGACTTCCAGGATTGCACAAGAAAGAAAAAACATACAAGCATCGCGATCATGAAACCACCAATGCCTGTCTCCGCAAGCAGTTGCATCACACCATTATGTGGACTAGCTACATAGACGGAACCCCCGCTCACTAAAATTGGATCTAAACTGTAAATTGGATAGAATCCCAAACCTACACCAAAAAATGGATGTTCAAGGAGAAGATGATATGCTGTTTGAATCATTATTTTCTTGTTGGCTAACTCGTAGGATCCTGGTGACAGTAACGCACGTATTGATATTATTAGGTCAGTATTAAATACAAAATAAATCATAAAACCCAAGAAAGCTATCGCAAGCAGAGCGGGCAGGACAACACGAGCGGGATGATATGTGTGTTGCCGAGCCCAGGGTCGTAGTAATATTAAGAGCAGCACTATTTCACCTAACGCATAAACGTAGATCGCACGTGTACCAATGATTATCAAGGGAATTGCATAAACGGATAAACAAAACATTAACGCAATACGCTCAATGCGGCTAGACACACTGGCCAAGAGCGAAAGTGCGATAAGGAACCCTATCAGAGCAAGCGAAGCATGGTCGCCATATCCCAAGTCACCTGATAGCACGAAGTTGTAACGCCCAATGACGCCACTGGTCTGCTGGAGCCAAGCAATCATTACAAGTAGAGATGGGATCAAAGTCGCAACCAGAATTGCCCAACAAACTCGCTTGAAATCAGTACTGTCATCAAAAAGGTATTTCCCCATAAAGTATGCGCCTAGACATAATACAAGAGTCAACATGCCATGAGCATAAAACTTCCATCCTAAGTTCGTGTAAGAACCAATATTCATTAAATACCCCAGCACTACCCAACCTGATAATAGCAGCATGCTTCGCTCTGTCGAACCAAATTCTGTGGGCTGTCCAGCATGCCGTGCCCTTCCCCGAACTATACGCGTTAGTAACAAAGTCAGCAGGAGAAAGATCAGGAGTACTTCGTATGGATATATTCCTTTCATCCCCTCAAAACCTATTGTTATAGACACTGGTAAAGCTGTTAGCAGACAAACAAGCATGATGGTTTTGGGGGACTTGAATGCTACCAGAAATAAGCCTGAACCTGCCAACGCTAGAAACATTAATATGACGGAATCTGAGTCTTCCCCGCTACTGCCAATCACCAATCCTATTGAAATTGCCAACACGCCAACAAATGTTAGGAGAGCAAGATTGTAACGAGGCAATCTACCCGTGTAATTGGATGCCCTCTCCCACACCTGATGTTTATTATTACTAGGGTGCGGTGATATTCTCATTTCCTCTTACCGTTTAGCCAATTAGATATTCTCGCATAAACCTTGATGCGATCTGAAAGAAGTAAGTCAAATTGCAGAGGCGTAATTCCCATGCCTACCGTATTTCGTTTCATCAACCAGCGATTTGTGCACCCGTTATTCAAACCCTTCTGCGTACTAAATGCACCTTTATATTTCGCTTCTTTCGTACATTCCACAATAATCTTATTAGTTGCACCGTATGGATAGCAGAAGAAGGCCGGCCATATGCCAAGATGATCGTATATGGCTTGCCTCGAGCCATCAAGCTCTTCTTGCATCTCGGTTCCAGACAACATGGTTAAAGGGCGGTGCATCCGTCCATGTGAACCAACATCAAAGACATCTGCGATCTGGCGGAGATCGTCCCAAGATAAGAATTTGTAGAATGGTTCTGATCCTGTTCGTTCATCACTCCAAGAACCGTTTCTATCCAACCAGCCTGTATGTCCAACATAATCAGTGACAATGAAAACTGTGGCCCGCAGACCACGATCTTTTAATACGGGATAGGCGAATTGATAATTGTCATAATGTCCATCGTCAAAAGTGATGGCGACATATTTGTTGTCTGGTTCACGGTTTTTTTCTAGAAGTTCAATCGCCTCTTCTAAGGTCACAACGTGATATTTTCTTTGCAGTAACCAGTCCATTTGGGAAGCAAATTCCTGCGTAAGAACGGTAGTCACATCGTGTTCAGGGTTAAACTCATTGGCAACGCGGTGGTATAGCAAAATGGGAATCCCCCTCTTTTTATGCAAGCCATCAAGACCCAAAAGTGTGTATACTACCATTTTCTTCAATCCAGATTTGATGCCAGAACTCATCATAGCGAGTGATCCTCTCTTCTTTTTCTCAAATGAGCCACCGCGTCTATAATCCTTGGTCTTTGTTTGAGCCAAGGCTTTACGATATTTAGCCAGAGTTGAAGTATTTGTGATTTTCTATCGTTTCTAAAGAATCGTATGTTGTAGCTTGCCCGAATGCAACTTGCCCACTGGAATTTATATGGTTCGTCACCCAAAAGAAAGTCAAACTCGATCGCTCCGCTGTCAACTCCATTTTTAATTGCATACTTGATAATGAGTTTCCCGGGTGAATAAATGGCATGCTGCGGCTCGAAAGTAGGTTTATACCAATATAGTTTACCCCCATACGCAAAGCCGAAGTGGTATGCGATAGCAGCCCCATTCAGGCAAAGCCGCGAGAAATGAACAAAACATGATGCACCATCATCTTCCAGAAGACTTGCTAGAAATCTAAAAAACATTTCAACGGCAGATGGCGAGCCAACTCGCCCGGCCATTTTTTCGCGACGGCTAAGCATCTTCCTAAAAGGAGCAAGAGCATCCTTTGCCTCTATACTGTCAACTAGTACTTCGTAATGCAGAATCCCGATCTTCCTTAATTCCCTTTCCCCTCGACGTAGGTCGTAACGGAGATTCTTGGGGAGAGAATGCATGTACTCATCAAAATTATAGCCCAGTTCAATGTAAGGGCAGATTGACCATCTCGACACCGTATGATGCAATCCTAAATCCTTGAGTGCATCCTGAACATGTTGCCAGTTGGGCGACTCATCCGTAATATGCATCAAATCGACGAAGTCCCATTCCCTCTGGTGCCTCATAATGCGATCAAGAATTGCTCTAATACACAGATCACGGTCTCCAACAACTATAAAGTCAGCATAGTCTGAATAGGGGGACCCAATGAACTGTAGGCGGCGTACGGGTACTCCAACCTCCCTATATTGAAATATCACCAGTGGCGCAATGGCTACAATCTGTTCCCCATCTTTTACAATAACAACAAACAGTTTAATGCCAACCCCCACGGTTTTCCACCAACAACGGAGCCACTCGAAAGTGAGAAATACGGTGTCACTACCGCTCAATCTCAGCAGTTCATTCCAACCTGGTTTCAAAGCTTCAAACTCAACCCTGCTTGTAATGACCTTTGTGATTAGTGGCCGCAATTTACATCCCTTTTCCAATGACTATTTCGTCAAGGAGCGCGGCCAGACTCTCTGTCAGTGAACGGCGGTGAAACCGTTCAAGATTTCTTGGACTGTATGAAGCACCATCTAATTCTCCGCACGTATGTTGCCTAAAAAATTCCAGAATTGTGTTTTCTATGCCCTCCACATCACTGGGATCCACTACAACTCCAGTCCCACTCGACTTCACCAATTCAGCGGATGAACCTGTGGGGGAGATGGCAAGAATCGGACGCCCAATTGCCATGTACTCAAAAAGCTTTGCGGGGATACTGGTACAGGCAACCAGAGGGTCACTGTGAACGACCAATAACAGAACCGCGCTTCTGGCTAATTCCTCGATGGTACGGCGGTGGTCTAAATAACCTGGAAACCGCACAATCCGTTGGATACCGAGAGAGGCTATCTCTCCAGTCATCAACTCGTGGTTTGAACCGATAAACCTGACAATTACCTGTTCGAAAATTCCGGGATTATGTGCTTGAAGCTGTGCCAGTGCCCTTAGAAAGGGTGTTACGCTCCTGCTAGCGTAAAAACCACCTGCATAAGTTATCTGAAAGCCAGAGTCGCTATAGGGAGGTAAATTAGCCATGTCTTGGGGGTCATAACCGTTGGTAATAGTGTGTACTCGTAACGAATCCGAGGAGGGCAACCTGCTTCTCATGTACTCTGTATGGAAGTCTGTGGTAGTGACAATCTCGTCTGCTGTCCTAAGTACAAGCCTTTCTGCCCAACAATGAACTTCCTTGTGAAAACGCGTGGGCATCGGGATGTCAGGGTCATTCGCCCATGGGTCCCGAAAATCTGCCAGCCAGCGAACTCCAGCGAGCCATTTAAGAACTACACCCACAAGATGAGTGCTATGAGGTGGTGAGACTGTATAGATAACGCGGATCTTTTTAGTTATCACAAGTCGAAGAGAAGTTAGAAATGCGCTCGGCAACCATCCGACAGCACTATCTGGCCAAATCAACCAGGCATGTGATGCTCTATACAAACCTCGCAACCATCGTAAGAGCCTCTTGCGACCCTGACCGCTGACATTGACAGCCTCAATATTATTATCTTTCCCCACGGATTTTTCCTGACCGACTACCCTTGCTCGTATTCGAGCAAACCAGTCACCAGGACCAACACGTACTATCTGTGTTGTTTCTGGCAGACCGTGAAGTGAGGCCTGATCCATATTCCGGTACTCACTGATCTTGCGAGTCAGGACAATCGGCTGCCAGCCGAACTCTGGGAGATATTGGACATACTTTTTAACTCTTTGGACGCTGCCGGTATCAGGAGGAAATTGATACGCAAGCACCAAAACCCTATTTCGCTTGGTCTTATCCTGATCTCGGTGCCTCACAAGAACCAACCTTCCCATTTCATCAAAAGACTTTTTTTGTTACAAATAGCAGACTGTCCTACTTTTCTGAACTTTTGAGGGCCAGCCGATATTTTCCATTAATAAGCCAAGAAATTTCGTCCAAAGCCTCATGAAAAAACAGCTTCAGGACAAAATAATATGTAACTATTCCTAATATCATTGTTGTTCCAAGGGTGATAATTGGGTGGATTAACCAGTATTCAAGGATAGCCATGTTAACTCCGACCAAAGCAAGCATAATAATACTGCTAACAACTGCCGGTCTGAGCACATCCATTAATGCCCAATATTTCCATGCCAAGAAACGGCAAACGTATGCCATAAATATAACCGAACCTATACTTCCGGTCATGCCTGTTGCGAGCGCCACACCAAACGGACTGAATAAAGAGCCTATTAATACAGAAATAGACATTAGAGGCATCATGATCAGGTTCCAGCGCAACTCCAGTTCTGGTTTCCCTGCAGCAGACAGGGCAGCTCCACCGAGTGATGCTACCGATCTGATTAATCCAAAGATGACCATTACTTGAAAAAGAGGTACAGCTTCTGACCAACGATCACCAAATATCATTGGTATATAGGAGTGAGCAATAACTAACAGACCCAGCTGTGCAGGGAAGGCAACCAAGGCGACTAGGCGCGTTGAACGTCTATGGGCATGCTCGAAACTGCGCCCTTCACGTAAAATGGCAGAATATGTCGGAAAAATTACTCGTCCGGCAGAACCAGTTATAGTACTTAGCCCAAGCATGGCTTGATTATATGCAAATGTGTATATTCCTAGTGATTGTGCACCATAGAAGCGCCCGATTAGCAAGAAGTCCAGGTTATTCCCAATATGTCTGATCACATCTGTAAATAAGACATTGCGTCCAAAGCGAAATATCTTCCGCGCATCTATCATACTAAATTGGAAGCGAGGCCGCCAAGGAACAATGCGCCAAAGAAGTATCAGTTGCAATGGTGCGACAAACAAAGGGGGGAGAACAAGACTCCATGGCCCCGCACCGAACCAAGCCAGCACAATGGATAGCACCCAACTGGTAGTCATAACAATTAATCGCAATAAGGTTTGCTTTTTAAATTTCAGCTCTCTGCTTAATAGTGTATTATGAATAGTGCCCAAAGCGGAAAGCACATACGTAAGTGCCGATATTCGCAATATATCTCCTACGATGCTCATTCCGTAGAACCGGGCAACAAATGGTGCGACTAAGAATTGTAGCACTGACAAACCTAAGGCTACTCCGAGATTCATCCAGAATGCGGTAATGGCAAGACGAGGAGCATCATCCTGAGACTGAGTAAGTGCTGCGCTCATACCAACATCACCAATGACCAAGACTAAACCGGAAAATACCGCTGCCATCCCAAACAGTCCATAATCAGATGGCAAAAGAAGGCGCGCCAAGACAATCATGACCCCATATCCCATTAGTTTGGTCAGTATCTGAACAGCTACAACCCACTGCCCACCACGACGCGCCTGTTCACCAATTGATGGAATAGAAGTTTCACTCAAAAATGGCATCCCTACACATAAACGGTGTATAATATTTTTGAAGGATTATCAAATGCACTCTGAGATCCAAACAACAGCTTCACTCAAGTCGTGTCCAAAGTAATCTGGATTGGCATCTTCGCATATGGAACACCCTATCAGAATTGTTGTACAACCTGCACAGCGGCCAGCTTCAATATCTCGCCAGCTATCTCCAACAAAAAATGAATTCTGGAGATCAATATTCCATTTCTGCGCAGCTGAAAGCAACATTCCAATCTTCGGCTTCCTACACTCACAGTTCTCTTCATCTTGGTGGATGCACACAAAGATATCATCAATGGGCATAGCGCGCATCAACAGTTTGTGCATTGAGGCTAGATTGCTCTTGGATAAATCTCCCCTACTAATTTCCGGTTGATTAGTAACCACTATCACAAGTAACGCAAGATCTTTCAGCAACTTGACGGCCTCACCAACACGCGGCAAGAGCATAAACTCATCTATCGTTCTCGGTGATCCAAAGGGGGTATGGGCGCGTGTAACGGACGCGTTTAGCACACCATCTCGATCAAGAAATACTGCTCTCTGCATGCCTACGTATCTTTTCTGCCAAGCAAAATGCTATTAAATGATGCAAGATTGCATGAAACGACTCCACATGAGGCGTAGTATTGTACGGGACTACAATGCACACATCAGCTAATTCCCTCATTTGACCACCGTCAAAACCACTTAATCCCAACGCTTTGCCCCCATTGTCTATCGCGTATTGCAATGCTTTCATTAGATTCTGTGACCATGCTCCTGCTTTATCCTGCCCTTTTCCTCCATGAACACTTATCCCCAGAACAACATCACCCGGTTCGAATAGATTCCTCAATTGCTCAACATATACATTTTCCCACCCATCATCGTTTGTTAGAGCACTTACCAGTGGAATGTTATCAACTAGACTGATAGCTTTCATCCGCTTTTGACCCGCGATAGAGGTCACTTTGTTCAGGTCACAGGCAAGATGTGTTGCTGTGCTAGCAGAACCACCATTGCCAACAAGGAATACTTTATTTCCGTGTTGCCATGCTTGAAACAACATATCTATAGTTTTACTGATTTCTTCTCTTGAAATATTATTAGCGATTACTCCAACACCTAGCATAAAGTCATCAATAAACTTGGCGTTATCCACAGACGACCTCCTTTAATGACAAGTAATTCTTACAAAAACGACTCTCAAGAGGAATGGCCATAGGAAGAGCTTACTCTCTTCCCATGATATGATAAAATTGCTTGGTAGTAAAATCCAGCAACTCATCATTTGTAATCGGAACATTTCCCATCTTTTGTACTACTAACGCCGCAGCACAGTTTGAGATGAAAGCAATCGGTAGCAAATGACTTCCATTGCACAGAGATAGAGAAGCAGTACTTAACACAGCATCTCCTGCACCTACTGTATCTACAACGTTTTTTTCAAAAGGCGGAAGAGGATAAAACTCTCGAGTTCTACTTCGCGGAAATCCACCTTCGTGTGGATTTAATATTGGCGGCTCAAATGCAATCAAGCCCTTATCGCCCAACTTCAGAATTAGAGATCTAGCCTTCGTGCGCCTAAGAAGCTCCCGTCCTAGTGGGATTATTCCACTATCTTGGTCTCCTAGAGCAAACCGTGCCTCTTGTTCATTGGGGCAGATCAAGTCAGCCCCCGCATAGCTCATGATGTTCCCCCACCGATTGCTAACTTGAGTATCGGCGACCACAAGTTTTCCGCATCGCTTTGCAAGTTTCATTGACCACTCAATCAGACTATCCGTAAGCAAACCGTGCCGAAAGTCGGAAGAGACCAGAACATCACAACGCTCAATTTCTGCTTCCATCTGCTTCCTTATCGCCTCTTCGATTTCCAGAGAAATTGGTGCGTTCTCTACAACATCAACCTGGAGTAGCTTGTAGCCATCCGCCCAAAACCTCTCCTTCAAGGTAGTGGGCCGATCTCTATCCACAATCACAGAATTCTCCAGCCCTGCATCCTGCAGTTGTCTTATGACCCACGCACTAGTCGAGTCTTCTCCCACAATTGTGACAAACTTGACACTTGCGCCAAGCGCCTGCATATGTAAAGCGACAATTCCTGCTCCCCCGATGAAGTCCTGGGACGTATCTCTTCGTACTGACAGCGTAGGAGTCTTCGTCGTTCTTCCCAAGGTTGTACAATATGTATACCGGTCAACAATGGTGTCCCCTATGACCAAAACCCGCCTTGCTCTGAAGTTATCGATCGTGTCAACGATGTGATCTCTAGTAATCCCATAAGCCTCTAGCATTACTCTGATTTTTTCAATATCAACGTCTATATAGGGTTTCCTGATCTCTAGGATCTTGGTTGAAGAAAACACAATGTCCCCTGGACTAAAGATCATCCGGCCACCATACGACTCAACCGTCTCTCGCTCTTCTGCTGTCTTTTCCCCGGCATCAGGCCTGCTACCAGCATATTCACTACCTTTCACGAAAATATCCGGTTTGAGCTTTTTTATATATTCAATCGGTGTCAAGTGGTCATCTATAATAACATAGTCTACAAACTCGAGGGCAGCCAAGTTTTCAGCCCTCAGCTCTTCAGGGATATAAGGTCTGTCATGTCCCTTTCTTACCTTATCGTCAGAGGTGATAGAAACTATCAGTATGTCGCCTTTCGACTTCGCAAAAGTTAAATACCGGATGTGACCTGGGTGGACAATATCAAAACAACCTTGGCACATGACTACGGTCTTATTCTCACGAAAGCACCCCAATTCCGCTGCAAGCTCCTCTTGAGTTTTAATCTTGTTCTTGTACTGCATAATAATCTCCAACAACGAACCGGGCCAGAGCCCTGTTATCGAACTTTCTCTAGGATGTAAACGCCTTCTTGCCATCTGAAACAAATTGCTGGACGGTGAAACGGCTGTACTTGTGGTCAGTCATCTTCGATATAAAGAATGGAGGGATGGTAATCACGTGGGCACCTGTCAGTGCAGTCAGCTGGATATCCATTACGCTGCGAATGCTGCCAACGATAATCTTGGATTTAGAACCCCACATATCCAGCCATTGGCGCGTCTTTCGGATCACTTCGGGCCCGTCATTGCCTTCATCATTGATACGCCCTACGAAGAGGCTGACATAGGTTGCGCCAGCCTTAGCAGCCAGTACAGCTTGACTAAAGGACAGGCAAGCCGTGCAATTCACATGAATGCCTTCGTCCTCCAAGATCTTAATTACCCTCAAACAGGGCTCTCCGGCCTCGTTGATGATGGTGATCTTTATGACTATATTCTCAGCCCAGGTCGCGAATTCCCGAGCCTGAGTAAGCATCTCATCCAGATCGTTAGTGTACACTTCAACACTTACGGGACGTGGATGGATCAACGCTGCAATCTCTTGAGCCGCGGTCCGGTTGTCTCGATGGCCGTCGTTCAACATGATGCTTGGATTGGTTGTCACGCCATCAATCACTCCGTGCCGAAGCCACTTCTCGATCTCAGCAATGTTCGAAGTATCCAGAAAAATCTCCATGACCTTCCTCCTGAAAGAAGTTAATATAGTGCGATTGACATATCTACCGTGGATCACCAGGTCGCACCTGATCGCTCACCCTGAATGTGTTCCGCCGCATTGCCGCTGAGGGAAGTTTATACATCAACCTACTCCTACATCAACCTACTCCTTTAAGTTTCATCCACTTTACATTATAGTAGCGTGGATCGTCAGAATCTGAGATTAGACCATCTGCAAAGGCTCTTGCTAAATCTCTTACCCCGTCCTCGATTGTGTATTTTGGCCGATAGCCGAGCACCCGCTGAAGTTTCTCTGAAGAGAGATGGTAGGAGCGGTTGTCATTAGTACCCTTAGTACAAATCGAGACATTTGGTCCGATAACACTTCGCACCATTTCCGCAATCTCCGCTACCGTATAGTTTTCGTACGCTGCATTAAATATCTCGCCACCAATCTTCTCGGCCGGTGCGGTAATAAGCATCGTATAAAGATCGACCATATCCTCATTATGGATGTTCGGTCGCATTTGCTGGCCACCGAAAACGGTGATCTCACCTTTGCGTATCGCGTGACTAGTCAGGATATTGACAGTCAGATCAAGCCGCTGTCGCGGTGAATACCCGCACACGGTAGCTGGACGAATCGAAACGGTTGTGAATGAGGCATCATTTGCGGCTCTTATAACCTTTTCTCCCTCTGCCTTGGTTTTACCGTAAAGGGTGAGAGGTGCCAACGTCAAATCTTCCGTCACATTGGGCTCATCCTTCACGCCATACACACTTCCTGAGGATGCGTTGATGAAACGGTGTACACCAGAAGCTTTGGCTATTTTGATTAATTCAACCACAGCGTGAAAGTTAACCGCCCAAGTCAGCTCTGGATCGAGATCAGCGCTCGGATCATTAGAGATGGCGGCCAGATGGATGATGACGTCGGTATCTGGAATCTCGCGTCGTAACAAATCACTATCTCGAATATCCCCATTGACAACCGTGAGATTGGGATTCCCTTTTACGGCATCAAGCGCGTGCTCTCCGAACCAAAAGGTATCCAGGACCTTGACACGATATCCCTTCCGCAACAGCTTCGGTACCAGTACGCTACCGATGTAGCCACCGCCACCGGTGACCAAAATACTCATTGATTGCATTGATCCTCCATTTGCTATCTTGCCTGCATTTGCTGAATGTCTAGCTGCAACTTCAACTCAGATGATCGTCACAAATTCACCCTAGGTCAACCGTGAACTCTCCAGGTTACAATACGGTCAACCATCCTGACGGATTTCCGATTGACTTTGCCCCCGCTTATGATTTCGTCTACCGCCTGCTTCACACCAGTACAGTCAGGAGTCGTATAATCATGATACACAACATACCCACCGCTAACCAAGTTTCTTTCAAAAATGCGGTAATCATTCAAAGCAGATTCATAGCTGTGATTACCGTCTACGAACAAGAGCCGGATAGGGCGGTCCCAATCCTTGATATCCGTAGAAAGTTTCTTTATCGGTACAACCCACGACCCCAGATCGGCAGCGGCTAAGTTTCTCCAAAATATTTCAAAGTGGCTACCTTGAACTCCATGCCGCTCTCGAGTCTCTCTGTACTGAACAATGTGGGAAGGATCAGGTCCAAATGCATCCGCTGAGCCGTCAAATGGGTCTATTGCATATACGAATCCAGCCCGAGACAATTTACAGCCTGCAGCAAGAGGTAATGTAGACTTGCCCATAAACGAACCTATCTCAACAACATCCGCTTTATTCTCTAAACCAGATCGGTATGCGAGATAGAGCAGGCACAGCGCTTCAATCGGTGAAAGCCAGCCAGTTGTGCTTTCATAAGGTCTAATCCAACGCCACTCAGTCGCAGCTTTGCTGGAACCTGCCCCCCCCGATTCAGATAAAAGGCCAGTAACTGCAACAAGAATGTACAATCTTGTCGATACCAAAGAGGACGATGAGGACGATAGCTGGGAACAGCAATCCCCTTAAGGAGTGCAACGAAGAAGCTATGCGGGAACTGCCTTTGGAGAACCGAGAACGTTTTAACGACAATTCGATTCATGGTCACATTCCTTTCTAGAACTCGCTTTTGACTAACCGATAGGCTGCATCTACCGTTTCAGGCATTCCCCAATACTTGAATTGAGCATGACGACCACAGTGGAATAGATTGGGGACTATCTTGCTCTTCTCTACGTACTCTTGATGTCTGGCAATCGCCTCTTCCGATTGTCGTGGATAAGCCT
This sequence comes from Planctomycetota bacterium, assembly GCA_043824065.1. Lineage (GTDB taxonomy): Bacteria > Planctomycetota > Phycisphaerae > Sedimentisphaerales > Anaerobacaceae > NIOZ-UU13. Next base: position 25,500 of record JBDRTM010000572.1, read on the forward strand.
TGGCACAGAAATTATCACTCCTCAGCACATTCACGGGAAAAGCACTCTCAGAAGTATGTGTTACTGGTACTTCTATCAGAATCAAGGTATCCGGGCTTTGGTATTGTGTGATCCGCTTCATCTCAGTCACCCGGCTCTGAGATTCATTCCCTGAATAGTAGATGGACTCTGCACCACCCGGGAATGCCCATTCCAGCCCTGGAATAAGCAAGGGGATCATAAGCCGTCCGGTATAATACAGTGTGCTTTCACCCCAGAGAAGATCAACATCTAATGTATTGATTACAGCGAAATAATCATCGAAGTAGTGCTTGCCATTGTTTGTTGCAAGGTAGTGTCCCCTACGATCCTTCGTAATAGTTTCAACTATCGAGCCACCAAGTACTTGGGCACCATCAACCATTTTGTTCCAGATCTTGTTCCACCCACCTTTGGGATATATTTGAAAGCCAAGACCTTTTCCAAGAGTATGATCTTCGAACTTTAAAGGGTCGTAGCCTTTCAACCCTTCGTAGTTGTGTTTTACCCTGTCGGCCCACACCATTGATGTCTCGAGCTCGTTGCCAGGAATGGCCCACATCTTCCATGTGTATTGCTCCATAAACTTTGCATACAACGTCTCGCCAAGAGCAGCGACAAAGTACTCTTCAAATGTGCATTGGCCGATAGTGGGAAGCCGTTCCTCGATGAGTTTCATGCGCTCGTCACGAATCTTATTAAGTTCTCCGTAAATAGCCTCGGCGTCGGGCATCTTTGCGATATCTTCGTAGTGGACTGGATATCGATAGTATTGACCATCTTTCTCAATGTAGGAGAGCAACTTCCTGTCAATGTACAGCAGCTCATTGTCACTGAGTTCTCTTATTACATCGTTGATCTCATCATGGGGCCAGAACCAGATATGGGGGCCAAATTCATAAGGGTGGCCCGCATAGTACCTCGTCCTGGCCAATCCCCCGACTCTCTGATCTTTCTCTAGAAGCGTGACTTTGTATCCCTTTTGCTTTAAAAAATAAGCCAGGCTGCAACCCGCAACACCAGCCCCGAGAACCAAGATGTGTTTATGCATTATTGTATACTCCTTTTTGCATCAATGGACTTTGATCAAACCGGGTCTGCTATTCAAAAAAGTACCCTTTACCCTCGGCCGATTTCCGAAAGCATATTCCGCAAGTTGCGACGTGATACTACCACACCCCTAACGATATCCATCGGATTCTCATACTCAATACACATAACTCCTTGATAGTCACTCTCAACGAGTATCGAGAGTAAGTCTGGATAATTGATGACTCCGACACCAATTTCGCAATATTCCCATCCTTCATACTCTCGGCGTCCTCTTCCGGTGTTCACTGAATCTTTCAAGTGAGTATGGGCAATATACGGCAGCAGGCGTTTGCAGGCCTCAACAGGGTCCTCTCCCATTGGCACAAAGTTGGCTGGATCGAAGTTGGCTTGAAGTGCCGGGCTTGATACTCCGTCCAAGATGCGAAGCATATCATCGGCTGTAGCTGTGATCCCATAGTGATTTTCCATTGCCATCGTAATACCATTCGCCTTGGCTTCGGGCACAATTCGCTTGATATTACAGATCACCCGCTGCTGGAAAGCGGCATCAACATATCGGGCAGGGAGGTGGCTCGCAAAGACTCGCAAGATATTTACCTTTAGACGGTTACATAGTTCAAACTGCCGACGAAGCGAGACGTACTGAGCCTCGAGACAATCATCCCTGACAGCGAAGTCACTCCATCCGCCTGAAATCGCAACCAAATTGACCTTGTAGCGAGATAATAGATTTTCCAAGTCTTCTTTGCTCTTCTCGCCAAAGATGTATGGGTAAAGATGTGTTTTACCATCTGTTGTGCCCTCTACATAATCGAATTTAAGTTCATCAAGGATCGCCAACGTTTCATCGAATGATTGATTTCGAAACCCACCAGTGCAAGTTGCAATTCTCATCATAATTTCTCCTTCAAAAGCGGCCTTGGCATAGTTTCAGGTACATATCTCTGAGCCGGGGCGCATGAAACTCAATCGTCGCTGATAGTTTCTCTGGGTAGGTCATATTCTGGAAACTTGGCAAAATCTGCGCGAGATTGTCAAGATGCTTTGCCTCAACAGCGATGCCATAGTGTCTTACTAAACCTCTCCCATGAAGTCCACTGTGAATTACTATGGGGAGCCCCGCTTCCATGTAATCAAAGAGTCTATTCGACGGCGAATATCTGGGCTTGGATTCCGTGTACCATCCCAACTCATTGTCTACTGCGATACCAAAAACATGTAAGGCAAAATCATAGTGAGATATCTCCTGCATTAAAGCGCTATGGGGTAACGATCGATGAAAATGAAAGTAATGATTCTGGTCGGCTTCCTCGATGTAAATACGAAAAAAGTTGTCAAAGGCATCGGGGCTGAGCCCACTTGCTGGATAGATATGAAAGTGAATGGACTGGTTCGTCAGCGATCTAACAATATCCAGGAATTGTCCATAGCCAAACTTCTCACGTGGATAACGATCCTCTGGATACACACCTCCACAATAAACTATATGCACCCCCTGATGTGGCAATTTCTGTTTCTGAGGTTTTTTCCAACAATAATCAGGGAAGTAAATGACGTTGCGTAGCCGATACCCGAATTCTCGTTTTGAGACAACTAATTCCAAGCTACGGGCACAGATTTGGTCTGAATGCTCTATACAAAACTTTTCTGCCCACTTATGAAGGAAATGGAAATCATGCTCAGAATTAAACATACCTATAATAACATCGTAGGGGTCGTAAACCACCGGACAACGTGCCAGTCCCACAATTGGGAAATAATAGAGACTATCGTAGTTGGCAAAGAGATGAACTGCATCGGGCTTTATTTCATCAATCATGTGAAGAGCGTCCCACAAATTTTCAAATTGAATGATACGGTCAAAATATGTTCGTTCTTTTTCGCCATATCTTGCGTTGTTCTTATGAAGAAGTACTACTTTAAATCCAGAAAGTTTCAATGCGTATGCCAGTTTTGCCTCACGCACCCGCGCTTCACCAGTTACGAAAACGATAGTCAGTAATTGCTCAGATATACTTGGTGCTTTGTGGAGGCGAGAAGCCGCCCAATGAAACAGGCTACGATATGTCCCTAAATAATACCAAAGTGCCGATGCAATCACAATATGGCGACCCAGAAATCGTTGGATGGCTTGACGCAACGAGCCTCGGAGTGCTTTCAAAGAAGTCATCTTAAAAATCCAAGTGAAGTAGCCCTAAATTCGACCGGATACTCATGACTCCCTTGAAAAATGAGATACTTTTCATATTGCTTTTAATATCTTACGAGGTAACATCAAAGTTTAATCTCATCTTCCCGCAAATTTCTAATGACTCGTGCTGGGATACCCATTACGAGAACGTGTTTTGGTATTGATTTTGTTACAACCGCGTTAGCGCCTATTATACTATTTTCCCCGATTTCGATTCCAGGCAAGATACATGCGCCTTGCCCGATAGTTGCATGTCGCCGAATTATCGGTCCCCCTCTTTTTCGTAATTCTATAGGAACATTATGTGCCACTTCCCTTCCCATAGAATTATCATTGGCGCTCGCCACAAGATCTGAAATAAATACATCATCTTCAACGATCATATTCCCAGTGATATGACTGTTATCCATGATCTTGACTCTTGATCCAATAGATGTATCATAATTAATAGTTACACCCATTGCTATAATAGATGAATCACCGATTGTAACTTTTTCCCGAATGCAGGCTGTATCACCCAAGAGACAATTATTACCGATACTCGTTCCTCTGTAGAGAACAACGTTGGCACCAATTACGCAATTGTCCCCAATAATGAGTGGGGGCAAAGACTCGTCATTTGTTTGTCGTACCTGCGCCTTGGTTGATATTGCTGGTCGCCCGAGAACTGCTCCAGGAAAGATAGTGACATTAGTGCCAATAATTGTATCCTCTGCAATCCATGCACCATTTACCTGAATAAAAGAAACCTCCTGAATGGTTATTGTGTGTTGATTCATAATAAATCTGCCCTCCCTTGATCGGACCACATATTTTAAAACAGTAACGCTGCTTTAATGCGAATTACAAGCATTCCACTAACTCAAGCCTAATTTTTCTTTGTGATTTCACTCGAAAGAATTTTAATTACTCCCAACGCATGTTTAACATCGGTCAGGCATTCAATCCCATTCTTAATACAATCGACAAAATGCTCAATTTCAACTTTCAGAGGTTCTTCCCATTTAATTTTTGGCAAGACCAAATCCCCTGAGCGGTAGTTGAAATTCAACGTGTTGGGATTATCAAAATCCATATTCACCCCCAAAACAGCTATGGTGTCTATCCCCTTATCATAAATGGCAATCTTGTTTTCGGCAATATCATCATAAACCACCATCTTTTTTGAACCGACTATAGTCATTTTACGGATTTTATGAGGATCCAACCAGCTCACGTGAATATTTGCCATAACATTATTGGGATAAACAATATTCATAAATACCACATCATCCACACCATTTTGTACATAGTCCATTCCGTTTATTGTTACAGTTAAAGGTTTGGGAGATCCCAGCCAGTATTGGATAATACTGATGTCATGCGGCGCCAGGTTCCAAAGGGCATCCACATCAGTCCGAATACGGCCCAGGTTTACCCTTTGGCTATAAATATAGCGAATATCACCAAGTTCTCCTGAATCAATTAGTTTCTTTACGAATCGTACAGCAGAATTATAGAGGAAGGTATGCCCAACCATGGCAACCAGATCCTTTTCTTTTGCAAGCTTACCTATCTGCACAACTTGGTCAACTTTTACCGCCATTGGTTTTTCCACTAGGACATGTTTTCCCGCATTCAATGCCTTTATTGTAAGGTCAAAGTGTGTTGCGACCGGTGTAGCAATTACAACAGCGTCTATTTCAGAATTATTAAATACACTATCAACCTGGCTTATTACCTCTACCGATGGATACATACCTTTAACAAAGTTCTGGCGTTCTTCAGAAAGATCAACAACTGTTTTGACTTCGCAGTCTTTGTTGATCACCAGGTTTCTTAACAAGTTTGGCCCCCAGTAACCGACACCGATTTGGGCGATTTTGATTTTCTTTTTCATAAATTTCCTCCCTGATTTCTGGGACACGAAATATAAAATGCCTATAACTTAATTAGGGTTCACTGAAAAAGCCCATAAACATCATTTAATATATTGATAATAATACAGCTATATGATCTTTTAAAAAGAAATAATCAGCCCCTTGTCGAAGAGGCAGCTTGAGGTTTGATCTGGAGAAACCGCTTGTAAAAATGTTCACAGAAACCCCTCCCTAATAAAGCCAAATCCTGGCCGAAAACACGTAGAGTCACGCTAAGGTCGAATATAACGCTCTCGGATCGAATACCCGGTTCATCTATCAAACGGTCTACTGTGGCCGGGGCGCGATAGAGTTTCTCATTAAAGAACACAGAACCATCTGCTGTCGGACAGCACCTCGTGTACAAGTTTTTTCGTCAATCAGTTTCGCCTCTTTCTGCATTCGGTCGCCAATGTACTTCTCCTTACCTTCCGGGCACTTCCTATAAAAGGAACCGATTGGGCTTCGCCTCAGTTCGACACCATCCGTCTCAAAATCATTAAAATCGGAACTCGGATAATACAACTCTTGCGGAAAATCAGGATTCATCTGCCGACATCTTTTCCCTGGAAAGGAGAGTTGCAGAAAATCTGGTTGTCCCGTTGTGCTGCGGGTGAAATTTAACCCGAGATGCGTGAAAACATCGCTGAAAGAACAAGCCCTCAGGGGAAAGTCTGCATTGTATCTCTTGATCACGACCTTTGCATGCCCCAATCGATACTTGTCTCTGATTCCATTTACTTCAACTTCATAAGCACGAAATAATTTTGCTTTATTGAATGTCACAAACATCATTTATAATAGTTATGAATTATTCAGTTTCCTGGATGATTCACGTGCCGGAAGATTTCAGTAGAGTCGAGATGTGGCGCGGTGGTTTAGGAACGGCCTAACAGTTACCGCCCCTTTCGTCCGGCGGTGCCTCAATAGCCCTTCCATGCTCCGTTTCCACATCCCGCTCATCGAACCGGACGTGCGGTTTTCCCGCATCCGGCTCTCGGACAAGGACTCATGCTTTCGCCCACGGAAAGTTGTGTGTTCGCTCCGATAGCCGGGCAAGTCCCAAGGTCTCATATAAGACCTCGTCAGGAAACCGTGAGATTCCCTTTCCCGGCACTTTGTGCTTATTACACAACCACTGGCGCAGCCTTTTCCTGGCGTGTTCGTCCACGCTTCGGTAGGCTTTACTGACCGGCCCAAGGCAGAAGTAGTTGGCCCATCCCACCAGTTTCCTGTTGAGATGGGTGACCCTTTCCCGGGAATCTTTGAGCAGCCATCGTCGTCCGGTTGCTTCGCTTGCGGCACGGCATATGCGCTGGACGGCCTTCTTTGAAGGATACGTGCCGATGTAGGCTTTTCCCGTCTTCGGCGAGTAACACCGGCCGATCGTGTATCCCAGGAAGTCAAGTCGATCTTCCGGTAGTACGCGTATGCCCGTTTTGGTTTTGTTGATTGTCAGCTTGAGCTTTTCCATCATGGGCCGCATGGCAGACATAGCCTCTCGGGCGGTCCCGCGACAGCAGATCACATAATCATCTGCGTAGTTGACAATGTGTGCATTCAACCGCTTCTGATGCCCCAGTGTCTTCCAACCGAGAATGAACCTCCGCATGTACAGGTTGGCCAGCAACGGCGATATCGGAGCGCCTTGGGGTATGCCGCGTCCCAGATCCTTATTTGATGTCCTTCGCTGTTTCCGTCCCCGCTTGTCGGTTTCTTCCACAGGCGCTGTCAGCCACATCTTGATCAGATTCAGCATGTGTTTGTCACTGATGCGGCGCGCTACCGTTTTCATCAGCTCTGCGTGAGGTATCGTATCGAAGTAGCTGCTCAGGTCCGCGTCGATCACTTCGGTATGTCCCGTGTTCACCAGGGAATGGACGGCTCTGATCGCATCCTGGGCACTCCGTTCGGGCCGGTAGGCGTATTGCTCCGGCTGCAAGTCTGCCTCAAAGATCGGCCCCAAAACCAGCACCGCTGCCGTTTGCACCACCCGGTCTTTGATCGTCGGGATTCCGAGTGGCCTTTGCTTTCCATCCGGCTTCGGGATATAGACCCGGCGTATCGCGTCGACCCGGTACTGTTTGTTTCGGAGCACTTCCGCCAGTTCGTCCAACCATCGTTCCCGGCCGTATGTCTCGATCTCCGCAAAAGTCACGCCGTCCACCCCGGCCGCTCCGCCATTGGCCTTGCAGATCCGGTAGGCGAACATCAACACGTCTTCCCGGTAGATCTTGTCATACAGCGCATAGAATCGGTAGGTCGGCGATTCCTTCGCTTTGGCATTCAACGTCATCTGCAGCTTCCGAACCTTCTCTGGAGTTATTAGGCTCATTCCAATCTCCCGGCTCTCGCTCCTTTGACGTCGGCCTTGAACTGAGGCCCCTTCCCTCCACCGGAGTTACCCGGCTTCTTCGGTACTACGAGCCTCTCCGCCACCCCGTACGGCCCGGCCCAGCCCTCGCGGGTTGCCGGTTGGTGCTCTCCCACCACCGCCGGGGCTTCCCGTGTTGCGTCGAATCTCCTTTGTATACATGCCGTCGCCATTACCCCGGCGGGACCGCTGGGTGCATGTGTCGCTCTCCTTCCCCAGCAGCGGCGGCCTTCCCCAAAATTCAGGTGGGTCGGCTCCCGCGTTACCTTTTTCGAGGCCTGCTCAGCGTTCACTCCCGTTACGGCCTGCATACTCACCAAGTCGCCTTGCGACCTTCTACACCGGAGGCTTTGAAGATTTCGTTGCCTCCACCTTCACTCCGATTGCTTCCGGCTGGAGCGACCC
>JBDRTM010000573.1:0-7114 GCA_043824065.1 Planctomycetota bacterium
TCCTTCAAAAGATTGAACGTGGGCTGAAGGATGCCCAAGAGGGAAGAGTTTACACGCAAGAAGAGGTTGAGAAGCGGATGGCAAAATGGCTCGGAAAGTAATCTGGTCTTATGAAGCAACAGATGACCTTGACGCCCTCGCTGAATACATAGGAAAGGATTCCACTTTTTACGCCGCAGCCTTCATCCAACAGATTCTTGATACAAGCCGTTCACTCAGTGGGTTTTCAGAAAGAGGGCGCGTTGTTCCGGAACTTGGTGATCATAATATTCGAGACTCCTAATCAGAGCATATCGCCTCATCTACAGTATCGAGGAAACTCGTGTTGTGATTCTGGCCATTGTTCATGGTGCAAGAGACTTGAAAGCCCTATGGGAAAGGGAAAACAGAGGTTGACCGCAAACTGCGTCTATCAACAGCGTAAGCTCTCGGTGAAAAATAAATAAAATGCGATATTGCCCTTTGGCACAGGATTTAAAAAAGCGTCAAATCCTGTGCCAACCCTTATGGTCCTGAAACGCAAAGAGGAACAGGCCTTCGGCGAATTCATGCCCAAACGGAAATGCCTGGAGGAATATGACCGCACTGTCACGTTATTGTAAACATGCAACGGCTATCAATTCCAGCATCGGTGGTGTCTTATAATATGAAAATTTTAGCTCTTCAAAGATTCGTATGGGTAGCGGATAAAAGAGGCGGCAAGAATGTAAAATGAGAGACGGAGACAGCTGCCTGTACTAAACAATCAGCGGCGCGTGGGAAAAGTACTCGCTTTCAAATCGAAATAACCACGAATTCCTTTCCGATGAGAAGGCAAATGCCGCGATCATCGGCACCCCATACCATATCTTATTTCATTGACACACAAAGAAGTTCCTCTTATACTTCCACGTCACAGAAGCAAGTTCTTATCCAATAATGTTTCTCCTTTTCTGGAGGACCGAGAATTATGGATTGTCTAGAGGCTGGATTCCCTAGTCGCGAGAAAATAGGACATTTTAGGAAATCTCTCCTCGCCTGGTTCGAAAAGTGCGGCCGGCGGTTTCCCTGGCGCATGAAGGTCTCTCCGTTCCAAATTTTGGTTGCAGAGGTCTTGTTGCAGCAGACGGATGCGCATAGGGTTTGGGAATTTTATGAATCTTTTATCCGGCGTTTCCCAACTTCAATGAGTCTAGCTCGTGCGACGCTGCCAGAAATCCGGCGTTTTATCGAACCCATCGGCCTGCTATACAGAGCAGAGAGACTCAAACAAATTGCTGTCATACTTACTAATAAATACGACGGGGTAGTCCCTGAGTCGTATAAAGCTCTGCTTGAGATGCCCGGTATTGGACCGTATGCAGCGGCTGCTATAATGTGTTTCGCGTTTGGAAAGGTGATACCTTTTCAAGATGTCAATTTCTCTCGTTTTTATGGCAGATATTTTGGATTGGACTTAAATATGGTTCGTCCGCAGAGAGATCAAAGGCTTTTCAGGCTTGCACAGTCTGTTTTGCCTGACCAAGCATCGGCAAGTTTTAACTACGCTGTGCTTGATTTTGCTGCTTTAATTTGCACACGCAATAGACCCAAATGTAGATGCTGTGTTCTAAGAGGGACATGTTCCTCCACACACAATTCTCCATCCACTATTAAAATAGGCATCGACCTTTTCTCGGGAGCAGGGGGTCTTGCTTTGGGAGCCAGTTCTGCTGGTCTTGTTTTGGCCTACGGTATGGAGGGAGACGAAAAAGTCGCAGGGACATACGAATTCAACTTCCCTCGCACAGCTGTTGTTAAACAATTTCTTAAGGAAGGGGACGCAATGTCAGTATGTACGTCGCTTGGCATTGCCCCGGGAAGCATTGACATAGTGATGGCGGGGCCACCTTGTCAAGGTTTTTCAATTTCAAATTTAAGAACACGGAATGACGCGAATCCGAGCAACCATACCTGGAGAATAATCATAGAGTTTGTAAAATACTTGAAACCGCACGGTGTTATTATCGAAAATGTCTGTGGAATGCGCAGCTATAGACATGGTGAGGTTACTGGTGAAATTAGAACGGAATTAGTGAACCAAGGGTATGACTGTAAGATACTCGAGTTGAATGCAGTGGATTTTGGCGTGCCGCAGAACCGTAGAAGGCTTTTTATCACCGCCGTGGATCGGGGAACCCTTGCTGACCTTCCTGATGCAATCGCGAAGCGGTATTCAAAACCAGTGAGTGTATCGATGGCTATTAAGGATCTCCCCCTGGCCCCCAATGGTAATAAAGTGGATGGGCTTCCGTATAAGTTATTCGGTTCCGCGCTGGTATCGTATCAAAAACTTATGAGAAAGGGAGCTGGGAAAACGGTTAGGAACTGCTTAACGAGTTTGAATACTGACCTTATAGTTCAAAGATTCAGTCTTGTTCCGCAAGGAGGAAACTGGGAAAACATTCCTGAAAATCTCTTCACCACATATTCTAACCCAGAGAATTGCCATCGGTGGCTTTATAGAAGATTATCAGATAAGCATCCTTCTGTGACCATAAGCGACTTTAGGAAAAACATGCTAATCCACCCCTGGCTTAATCGAACACTGTCAGTGAGGGAAGCGGCACGGTTACAGGGCTTTCACGACAGATTCATTTTTCATGGAAACCTGAGGTCTCAGCAGCAACAAGTGGCAAATGCGGTTCCACCACAAATGGCAAAAGCTGTAATTGAAATTGTATTAGAGATCCTTGGAGGGCGCTGATGCCGGATTCAAAAGAATTAGTGGACATTCTTAGCCTCGCACCCCTTGAGAAATATGCTCTCATATGTTCCAGAGATTCAAGAAGAAAACTCCTGACTTCCTATCTCGCCTTGCGCGAAAAGATTACATACGATTTTCTTCCGCTTATTTCCTCCAAGGAGCCCTATATGAACGACCACTCTCGTGGACATATTGAACGTGTCTTGTCATATATTGAATCTATTCTTGAGTTTAACTTCCCGCGACCCGGCAATCTTATCAGCGACATACCTGCAGACCGCCTATTGACGTGGGCGGACACGTTAATATTGCTAAATGCCCTTGTGTGGCATGACATTGGCAACGTTTACGGGCGCAGCGGGCATGCAGCTCAGGTGCGGAAGTGCTTCGACGATATATCCCCACACCTCTATGATGAACATTTAAAGCAATATATTTGTCAGGTGGCAGAGGCTCACTCTGGGGATGGCGCAATTGAAAAAATAATCCCCACCTCCCATGCAGCTGGAAGCTACCAGGGGATAGACATTCATCTCCAATTCCTGGCGGCGGTACTCCGATTCGCGGACGAAATCGATGAGGACCATCGTCGAGCCACTCCTGATGATTGGCAACGGCTCGATCTCATACCTGAGCCCAAGAGAAGGTTCTGGTATTTCAGCAAAGTTAACTCATCAATTCAAGTCCGTAGCGAACAATGGCAATTCGGACAACATTTTTGGGTGAACATAGAAACTCACATTCCGAGATCCGAGTTTTCCATTAATTTAGCGATCGATGGGCAACAAATCAAAGCACTTTCAGAGTACTGCCGGCGGATACTAAAATTCGATAGAGAGCGTCACTATTGTAATAAATATATTGCAACTTTTTACCACCCTGGCATTAAGGGGATAAGAATCCGCCTGATGACCCACGAAAAAAGTGACTCACCTGCGGCGGCGAGGTCTTTTGAAATGGAAATGTCTGACGATCGGCAAGTGGATGATCTGATTTCAGATACCCGACTTTCAGACCTGAGAGACTACATCACTGAGGCAAAACAATACTGAGGGTGAAGCTATGCCAAATCCATTTGAGATACGAAGTGCAGAGCTTATGGAGCCAAGACAGGTTGCTGAAGAGTTCGTCCAGGAGCACACTGAGTATGCGAAACTCGCATCATATTCTCATACGATTGTTTGGGGAAGCCGCGGATCGGGCAAGAGTATGCATTTTCGATTTCTAGAGCCGTTGGCCCAGGCATGGAGACGAGACGCAAGTTTCGCAGGGGACGTTCGGAAATTCATACAGGAACCAAACTCGTTTATTGGAGTCTACATTAATTGCCGTGATGGTACGCTCAACCGCGAGGAACTTCGTCTCCTTACGGAAATTCCAAACGCAAAGTACGAATTTCTTTCTATCTTGTTCAGTAGATACCTTTCTGCGGTACTCATGAAAATAATCTCATCTACATTACTAGAGCAAATGGAATGGATTTGTGAATGTCCAGTGAAGGATGACTCTATCCCTGCCTGGATTAGGTCCTCGCATGGCGGAAGCCTTAGCACCCTGCGGCAAGTTCTCGAATTCAGCGTTCGCCACATATCAAAGTGCCTTTCTGGTCTTGGCGGGCTTGTCGACCGATGCTTAGTTACGCAACTGTGTTCCGCGAATGATTTCCCCTATGATGCTCCAAAATTGGCACCTGATGTCCTCGATTTCTGCAAATTTGTCCAGGAAACGGCAAATATCAAATCCCCCTTTTTTTTGCTTTTTGATGAAGCCAACGAATTAGCACAACTTCATCAAAGGTGTGTCAACACTTTAATTGCCGTTCGGAGCCAAAAAACCCTTTGCATCAAGGTCGCATCCCAACGTCATGGTTTTGTTACGAGACGATTGTTAGAGAGCACGGTTGACGAAACCCACGACTACACGACACTTGACTTAGATGGACTATATACAAACAATCGAGAAGCTTATTATAAGCGAATAGAGCGGATTGCAGACGAGAGATTACATAGAGCGGCGACAGGGGTACGGATCAATGAGTATCTTCCACAAAATGAAAAGGAAATGGAAGCCATTGAGAAGGCCAGATTGATAGCAGAACAACGTTATTTCGCGATTGACGAGAAGAGACGACCTGCTGACAAAACAAATTTTGTCAAAAAATACGCCCCCGCGATCGTGTTTCAGGAAATCCTTTCCCCAAAGGGCTATAGGACATACGCGGGATTCGACAGTGTAGTGCACTTGTCGTCAGGAATTGTCCGTGCCTTCCTTGATTGCTGCTCAAAAATGTATTCACGCTTTATAGAAAAGTATCCTGGTGAAGAACCAAAGAAGATTCCCTTAACAATCCAAGGAGAAGTTATTAGAGAATACTCGGACGAGTTCATACAGGCGCAAATTGGTGATAAGTTAAACGGCCTTGCTCCAGATTCGAAAGAGTATGAAATGCGGAAACAATTACTTAATCTTCTGAGAGGGCTCGGGGCTCTTTTTCGTGCAAGGCTAATGGATAAGAAAAGCCGTGAACCTAGGATCATAAGTATATCATTGAAAAACGACCCAGACGGTGCACTTCAGCAAGTTCTTGGCCTGGCAGAACGCGAGGCTTTCCTCCACGTGAAATGGTATAGATCCAAGAGAGGAAACCGAAATCTCAGGTGCTATGTCCTGAATCGTAGGTTGTGCCCACACTTTAATCTGGACCATACGGGATTTCAAGGGCGCCTCGAGTTGACGCCACAACAACTCGCTATAAGTTTACATGACCCTGACGAGTTTGCAAAGCTTATGATGCGAAAAAAGATCGAAGATGGTGAGGACCATGACGATAACCAGCTTACATTGTTCGACTGGTAGGTGATTTATGTTTTTTAAAGAAGGAGAAATAGACTGCGAAAAGTTCGAAACGGCTGTGCTATTCGCGTCCTATGAGGAGAGGTGCACAAATGTTGCAAAGGATCTTCTTGAAAAAGGATTCAGGGGAACTATTTGCGTAATGTTTTGTAATGATCTTCCTCTCCAGCGAACTGAAACTCATTTGAATCAAATAAAGCGTCTTTTCGAGAGCAGACATTCCGTCATACCAGTTTCATATCACAATCCAATTCCTGCTATCCAATTCGCCAAGAATTTCAACTCCGCGCGTTCCGCCCTAATTGACGTCAGCTGTTTCAACCGAGGGAATCTTTTCCCATTTCTGTGGGCGTCGGGGCTTGGCAAAGACAAAACAGCCGAAGTGACTTTTGCGTACTCAGCTCCGGAGCATTATGGAGACTGGCTTAGCGCAGATTATGACGAACCAAAGAACATCGTGGGATTTGCAGGTGGCTGGGAATTTGCCCGAGACAGGATTCTAATTTGCGTTGTCGGGTTTGAAGCGCAAAGGGCACTATTGGTGATCCAGGCATCAGAACCATCCAAAGTCATATTGACTGTTGGAACGGTTCCAACTCGCGAACAGTTCTGCGAGAGAAATGAGCGTACGGTGGAAGCGGTTCATGGTTCGAAAAATTACGAGATAAGGGAGATAAATGTCTCAGATCCTAACCTATGCGAGAGAGACTTACAACAAATCATCAGTGCTTTCCCTTCGGGAACCGAAATAAATTTCGCCCCATTAAGCACAAAGATTTCTTGTCTTGCAATTTGGGCTCTTTGGCTCAGGGATAACAAAATACGCCTCTGGAATGCCCAGCCGAAAAACTATAACCAACTTAATTATAGCAAAGGAAATTCAGCACCTCGATATTTTCACGTAGTGTGGACCGACAGTTAACCAACTCAAATTGTTCAGCATGATCGGCTTCTGGAGATAGCTTCCTGGAATCTTCACTCATCACTACCCTCGGTGTCAAATGAGTCGTAGGTGGAAGCCTCTTTTTCATCCGCGCGATCATCTAAAGAACGAAAAGATTTATGGGGATGACAGTCGTTACTTTCTGGCAATATAAACTGTGTAGGGCAAATCATGGAAGCGATTCGTATCAAGGAAAAGATGAAGAAGGATGGAGAAATTCAGTTGACGGGACTCCCCTTCAAAAAAGGCCAGGTCATTGAAATGATCGTGATGTCTGAGCCTTCAAAAAAGCGAGCCAGACCGTCCACGGCCCGTCAATTGCTCTCATCCGGTATCGTCGGTATGTGGAAGGACCGGAAAATAGCAGACAGCTCAGCTTATGCCCGTGCCCTGTGCGAAAAACGTTCTGCTTGAAATGCCTTATTATGTAGTGTATTGTAATATAGGAGGTAAAGAACATGAGAACCGTTTTATCTGTGAGTCTGCCTAATAACATGGCAGCAGAGCTCGAAGCCTTTGCCAGGACAACGGGAAGAAACAAGAGCGACATCGTAAAAGAATCCCTTGGTGTTTTTCTGTGGGAGGCGAAGTTC
>JBDRTM010000574.1:0-10923 GCA_043824065.1 Planctomycetota bacterium
TCTGGAGCTTTACGACCGCCAACTTCCTTATCGTGGACGATTTTGAATCTTACAATGACCTTGACCCCGCCGACCCCGAGAGCAACAGGATATTTAATGCGTGGCTGGACGGATACGACGACCCGACAAACGGTTCTCTTGTTGGTTATGATATTCCTCCTTTTGTCGAGCAAACTATCGTTCACGGAGGCAGCCAGTCGATGCCGCTCTACTACGACAACAGCGTTGGTTACTCTGAGGCAACTTTGACGTTGACTTATCCGCGTGACTGGACAGAAAATGGTGTCAACACGCTGACGATTTGGTTCAGAGGTGATTCGGACAACGCTACTGAGACGTTGTATGTTGCTCTCAATGGCAGCGCGGTGATCAATCACGATAATCCGAACGCGGCACAGATAAATAAATGGACCCAATGGAATATCGACCTGCAGGCGTTTGCAGACCAGGGCGTGAACCTGGCCAATGTCAATACGATTTCCCTTGGTCTTGGTAACAAGAACAATCCGGTAGCCGGCGGTTCAGGTACGATGTACTTCGATGATATTCGGCTGTATGCTCCGGCACCGTAAGCCGGGATTTAGCCGGTAATTAACATTGCGTGGTTGATATAGCAGATTTTACATTAATTCGGGGCCTATGCTGATTTGCTCGGCATAGGCCCCTCTTGTTTAGTTCATTCGGTGATTTTCAGTAGTCTTTGAGATGTCTCATCCAGGGCGGCCAATCTCCCGGCTGGACGCCGCCGGCTGTGGTCCAGGGACCGGCCCGGTTATATGCGCGATGCCACTTGAATGTCCACAGCTCCTTAAGTCCGGCCTTTCTGACAGACCAATCCAGAAAAGCCATGCCTATGAATCCATCGTGCCGGTCAATGCAGATACGTCTCATATGCTGCATCCCCTGCCAGGCCAAATCCTGTAATTCCGGCGGGGTATCCGTATCCCTGGGGAAGACATTGAACCTCAGGGCATCCATAAACAGAGGCACATAGCCGGCACCTTTTACATTGGGAGTTCTCCAGTTATATTCAGTCTCAAAATCTTCATAAACCGTCGCATATGACGGCGGCGGGCTTTCCACCCATCCATTTATCCCGTAGCTGCCATATTCACCTTCCGAGTCATAGCCCTGGCCCCAGAATCTGCCCCAGGCTGAAAACACATTCCACTGGGGTGACTGCTGTCCGTTCTCGTCGATAATAGGCTTCATAGCGGTAGGGCAGCAGCGAATCTTTGGGTCGTTTTTATAATACGACCTCAGCGCATTGGCCCAATGGTTTGTATGCCCATCGCCGACGCCTGCCTGGAATTTGCCTTCGTGGTCTTCGGTGTACATCGAAAAGTAAAGTGTCCATTGTTTGAGGTTTGCCAGACAACCTATTGTCTTTGCCTGTTGCTTTACTCTTGCCAGGGCCGGCATCAGTATCGACATCAATAGTGCAATAATGGCGATTACCACTAAAAGTTCTATCAGTGTAAATCCTTTTTGGTTGTTCATAATTGTGCCCTTTTATTTTGTTTTAGCTGTCCACCTGTTAAGATATGCAAAAGCAGCTTTGTGTTTCGTTAAATATGCATTCCTGTATTACTTAAGGCTCTTTTGCCAGAGAAAAAAATGTTGTACCCTAAATCTGTTTTTTTGCAACATCAAATCGTTGATGTGGATGTAGTAATATGGTTCTCCTCCAATAAAGTCAGTGGATTCCAGCCTTGTCGGAGGCTGTTTTCAACCGATTGGTAGTTGCGCTTTGTGATGATTTTTCAGTATTCCTTGAAACTTCTCATCCAGCTCGGCCAATCACTTGCCACACACCCGCCTGCCGTTGTCCAGGGGCCGTTAATGTTGTACTCTTTGTGCCATTTGAGCTTCCACAGCTCCTTAAGACCCACCTTTCTGACGGACCAGTCCATAAAAACGTGATTTACAAACCCGTTGTGCCGGTTGATGACGAAATGC
The DNA here is from genome assembly GCA_043824065.1 of Planctomycetota bacterium. GTDB lineage: Bacteria > Planctomycetota > Phycisphaerae > Sedimentisphaerales > Anaerobacaceae > NIOZ-UU13. The sequence goes on from JBDRTM010000574.1 coordinate 1,960, forward strand.
ATCATTTCCCTGTTGTAACCCAACCATTGGCCCTGGAATTCGGGAGGGTCTCCGCGTGTGCCATTTTCGTATGGCCCGCCTCCCCTCCACATTGCATCTCCTAATATCGGCGCATTTGCTGAGCCTTTAGCATTAGGTGTTCTCCAGTTCCATTCGGTGGGACGTGATTGAATTGCCGAGACTCCTGCTGCCGGATGATAAATCCAGTTATTTCCTCCATAGCTTATTTCTTCGCCGCCTCCTGAGCTGCCTTTTCCACCAACCGGCATAAAGTAAGTATTGAACGGACCACCCCATTCTTGCCCGGTAGGCAGGCGTTTAACAGCCATCGGGCAGCGTAGAATGTTTGCCTTTGTCTCGTACTGGTCTCGTAAACAAATAATCCATTCGCCGCGATTCCAGCCGACGCCGGTGCCTGAGCTGAAATAGCCGTCGTTGTCCTGGCAGTACATCGACCAGATAACGCCCCATTGTCTCAGTAAGGCCTGACAGGTAACGGTCCTTGCCTGATTCCTCGCTCGTGCCAGTGCGGGCATCAATATCGCCATCAATAGGGCAATAATGGCGATTACGACTAAAAGCTCTATTAAGGTGAACGCTCTTAGCTTGTGCATAATATTACCCTTTCCTTTAGCACCTTATTCGATGTAATTTTGTCTTTATGAGTTAGGCAAAATCAAGGCGATTGACATGTGATAGAAATATAACCAGTTTATCCTTGTTACAGGTTTTTCTATTTTACCATAAAACTTTTGCAAAATCGAGGTTAGGCATACTTTGAAAAGAAAAAATTGTTCCCCACTTTCGTGAGGACAAGCTTTTGATTTTTTCTTTTCAAACAGTAAGTTCTTGTCTAATAAGAAGATAGCTAATTATTTAAGAAAATCGAAAAAGCTGATTTTCTTAAATAATATATGCCTAACCTCAATTTTGCAAAACTTCATTTACCAGATAGGGAAATTACTATCAAGGCAAATTTTAGATAGCTAAAGCTTTTTTTGGTTACAGGTGGGCAAGAAGCAAAAAAGGCTGGAGCGAGAAACTCCAGCCTTTGTGAGACAGTTTTTCATTTAGAGAATACTGCAAAGTTATAAAAAATCTACCGTCTCACCAAAACCAAGATTTAGAGAAGAAAAGAACTATTTATACAGTTTTAATTATAATCGCTGCCCTGACTTTTGCAAGCACTTTTTTTAAGGTTTTTCAATTTTTTTCAAGATTTTTTTTTCAGCGATTTTGGTCTTATCAGGGGCAATTACCCCTCCTTTACAGCCGGGGCTCCGTTAGATGAATTACCCCTCCCTTACGGTCGGCTCGTGCTACGCAGCGAGTACTTCGCAGAGTAGCAGGCTCTGTATGAAGTGCATATACTTTGTTTTGAGCCGTATTATTCGCTAGCGGTGGGGGCGACGCAATAGACGTAAACAAGTGGTTCAGGGCCGGTATTTTTAACATCGTGGTCTGTGTGCGGGGGTATATAGGAGACCTTGCCCGGGCCAACTTGATAGGAGTCTTCTTCGCCAATCATCAATTCGCCCTGTCCGGAGAGAAAAACGAGCATCTCCTCACGACTCTTGGTGCTATGTTGGCCACAGGCCTGGCCGGGGGGTAAATATACTCTGCCCGAGCGCATTCCGCAGGTTTGCGGTTTGCCGTCGAGGAGCTTTTGATTTTCAGGATTTTCGTTCAAATCGATGATGAGCACTTTTTCTGACGAAGCCATACAGTCTCCTTGAAACCGGCACTTTCATTGCCAAATGAGCTTATTTAGTATCTGTTGCGAAAAACAAAAACCGACGATGTCACCCCTGCCCCTGCTTTCGCAGGGGTAAACTTGTCCCCGCGAAAGCGGGGAGCAGGGGTCCAGAGCGAAAAAGCTGGATTCCCGCTGGAGTTTATCCCGCACACGATGCGGGGCGGGAATGACATAAAGAATCGGTCAATTTGAGTGTATATAAAAAATTTTTATTTATTTGTCAATTTCTTTCTTGACGTGGTAACACGAATTTGGTATTTTTATGCGCTGTAACACAATTTGCTGATTTGTGCTACGTAGCACTAAGTACACTTATGCTCTACAAACAGAAAAGAGATGTAAATAATCTTAGCGGCTTGCTGACCGGGTTTGGTACAGTCTGTGACGGCGGACTAACAAAATTTACTATCCGCAGCTTAACACTCAATAGAAGCCGGCGCCTGAGGTCCGGCTTTACTCTCGTTGAGTTGTTGGTGGTCATTGCGATTATTTCGGCCTTGCTTGGGGTTCTGTTGCCGGCTTTAGGTAGGTGCAGGAAATCGGCCAAACAGGTAACTTGCCTGAATAACCTTAAACAGATAGTCTTGGCGACGGAATTATATGTCAGCGAATACGAGTATTATCCTAAAGCATGGACAGAGAGTGAATGTCGGTGGATGGATCTGATAAAGCCTTTTATAAGCAAGAAATCAAAGGTTTATAGTTGTCCGGCCGACCGTTTACAGAAGCCGGTGCAGTGGGACCCGGAAATTATCCTTAGCTATGGTATCAACTGTTTTAATTTTTCCGGCGATAAGTACTGTTTTTGGTATTGGGTCAGGGCCAGTGATGTTGTCAGACCGGCGGCGACGATTCTGTTCGCAGATTGTACGCCGGGCAAGTTTTACTGCGGGTGGCTTCCATGGAAAGAACCGGTTAACGGCGTTGACTATCGACATCCTAACGAGAGCTTTTGTGCAGTTTTCTGTGATGGACATGCGGAAACGCTAACTACTACTACGGAACAAATTTGGGACGCAGCACGATAAGATAAATCGAGGTAAGATTTGTCGTAATTTATTAACTTTTATTGAGGAGGAACAAACATGAAAGATCAATGGAACAAGATGCGAATGGCGTTGGGTTTAATTATGGCCCTCGGGATAATCTTACCCTCTTTGGCAAGGGCAGGATTTAATCTTGCCGGCTACGATTTGAAGGTAGTTAAATCCGGACAAGGACTTGAAAACGCAGCCGTGAGTTTTCAAACAAATAGTGTCTGGATCGACGGGGCACTCGAAAAACCGTACAACTTCACTACGAATTTCATATTGCCGCAGGCCAATGAGATTTTTTTTGCCCGCCTGTACATGAACATCTGGGGAGGGACCAACGAAAATACCTGTCAGATTGATACGATGGTTAACGGCGCTGCTCTTGAGGTCGTTAATATAGGCGGCACCAGTGATTCCAACCCGACCTATGACGCCGGTCGGACGTGCGTATATGGTTCTGGTTATGGCACCTGGCAGGTAGCTTACAGTGGCGTGGCGGAGTTGCTGAGCCTCGATGGGACTGACAACATAGTGGATGTGACCATCTCTGACCCAAGTGGCCAATTTGATGGTCGAACGATTGACGTTAGTCTGGTAGCGGTGTATCGAGACCCCAACGTCAACCATGCTCTCGATTATTATCTGGCTGAGGCGGATGGCTATATGCGGCGCTCGCCGGGAACTCCGGGCAGCCCAGCCGAGAGAATCCTTAATATCGATTCGATTGATACCAACGATGTCATAAACGCTATCTATACTGCCCATTATACTCACGGAACCGCTGGTCAGCTCGACCGCATTTATTTCAACGGAATTCAACTTAATGGCGATGATGTAGCCCTCGGTGTTATGGGCAAATATGGGCCGGACGTGCTGAGTTTTGATATAACCGACCTGTTGCTCGCCGATTCGACGGTACGCTACAGCGTGGATGAAACAATAGTTGGAAGTCCGTCCGAGTTTTCTTTAAGAGCGAAAATAGGGCTTCTGGAAATCGCTCGTCCTTATTGCAGAGAACCCATTCCCGGAGACGTGAACAACGACTGTAGAGTTGATTTTATTGACTTCGCGATAATGGCGTTGCATTGGCTCGACTGCAACCTTGAGCCGCAAAGCGCCTGCTGGAAGTGAACCGATTTATGAACGGAAAAGCACAAATTGCTGTTGTTGTTTTGACAACTGCGGTAACTATAGTGGCTGCATTTCGCATTGCCGGCAATCATCCGGAAAGGGGTGCTTTAAAACCTGGGCGTGAGATTGTGGACATGGCCTCACGGAAAGTTCGTATCCCAGTTCAACCGCAGCGGATATTGAGCTTATGCACTTCAGCGACAGATACGATTGTTCGTATTGGAGCAGGTGAACGGCTTGCAGCGATTGATGAATACAGTTGTATAGTGCCCGGCGCAAAAGATGCGGTCATTATCGGCAAGGGAAGTGCCATCTCACGGGAACAGGTAATAGCTTTGGGGATCGATTTAGCATTTATATGGTGGTATCAGGATGACGCAGCGGATCTGCTCGAAAGACTATCGGTTTCGGCTGTTCGAATTCGCAGTGGCAGGATGACCGAAGTACCGGCAATGATACGGCTGGTCGGCAAGTGCTTAAACCGTTCCCAAACCGCCGAGAATCTGGCTGAGGAGGTGGCAGGTTATATTCGCAGCGCTACCTCAAGACCGGTCTTTTCCAGAACACGAGTGTACCTGGAACTGTATGGCCCACTAAAGACTGTGGGCGGTAATTCGTATATCAACGACCTTATAGAACTGGCAGGCGGCAGGAATATTGCGGGTGATGCTTCAAGTAGCGTACTGCTCTCGGCTGAGCGTCTTATTGAGTCCGATCCTGATGTTATTTTGTTTGTAGAAGGATTTGCAACAGTAGCCTCAATCACCAGGCGCAGCGGTATGGGGAAATTGACGGCGGTAGAGAGCGGGCATATTCACCCGATTGACCGCTACTGGCTTGTTGCCGGGGCGGGTATTCCTGCCGCCGAGGCAAATCTCCGTAAAGTGTTGGCAGATAATTCTAATTTTGTTCAAGAAAGGTAATAAGATGGCGTTTTACCAGATAACATACAATGAGAAATACCGCTTCGCCTCATTGCGTAACTATGGCTGTACGTTTCGTTGTCCGGTTTGCAGCTACAAGCTCCGCAGCGGCGATGCCGGTCAGCCGGGGCTTGCATATCCCAAGCCGCAGCGGTTTCTGAGTACCGAGGAAATCAAACAAAAACTAAGTCAACTAAGTATCGAGAGGGTGCATTTCATTGGCGGTGAACCTACCATTGCTCCTGATATGCCGGAAATACTCGATTTTGCCAAGAATAGTCTGCGAGTCTATACCTATCTTGGGCACACTAACGGCAACAAACTGCCGATGGCGAATCTTGACGGAGCTGATGTTGGGCTTAAGGCCTGGGATGAGAAGATACACCTTGAATACACCGGCTGTGAAAAGAAACTTATCTTCGATAATTTCAAGGCCGCTTACCATGCTGGAATGCAGCTAAAAGCAAATGTGGTATATGTTCCCGGATTCGTGGACATAGACCAGATTGAGCCGATCACAGCATGGCTGGCTGAACTTGACAGTGAGATTCCGCTGCGCATCATAGGTTACATTCCGGTTCCCGGCCAGCCATTTTCTCGGCCCACGGCTGAACAGATGGCCACCGCTGTGGAAACGTCTCGCAAATATCTTACGAATATCACCAGCTCCCACCTGGATCGTGAACAGGCATTGACGCTGTCGTCCCGAGATGATCGGTACGCAGTAAGACGCATAGCATAAATTTGCCGGAGGAACGTTGATGATATTTTCTGCGCGGGTAAAATGGCTGACGGTCATCCTTATTTTGGCAATGTTTATTGCGGCGCTGGTTTCACTATTGGTAGGAAGTGTGGAGATATCGCCCGGCGAAGTTCTGCGTTGCTGTTGGGCAGCGTTGCAGGGGCGAATATCAAATGACCCAATCGACCGTATTTTACTATCGACACGGCTGCCGAGGGTAATTTTGGCGGCGGCAGTGGGGGCGGCTCTGGCAATGGCGGGGCTTTCAGCCCAGACACTATTTCGTAATCCGCTGGCCAGTCCCTACATAGTGGGCGTCTCCGGAGGCTCGGCGGTTGGTGCTGTTGCAGCCATGCTGCTGATTGGCCAAGCAGCAAAGATTACATTTGCCGCGGTTCCTGTATTCAGCGTAGTCGGTGGATTGACGGTAACCGCAATTGTTTTCTTATTGGGACGTCGCGGCCGTAACGTTGGACATAGTTTATTGCTGGCGGGGATTGCGATTGGTGCGCTTTGCTCATCTATTACAGCGGCGGCTTTGTACCTGGCTGGTGAAAGACTCCAGATTCTTGTCTTCTGGCTGATGGGAGGGCTGTGGCGCGCCAACTGGCAGGAAGTTCTGTTGATGGCACCTGTATCAGCAGCAGGACTTATTGCCTTGATAATACTCGCTCCTGCAATGAACGTAGCGCTGGTCGGTGAGCGGTCGGCCCAGGACCTGGGAGTAAACATAGGCAAGTTGCAGAAATTACTTCTTGTTCTTATCGGAGTGGAAACCGCTTTGGCCGTGAGCTTGACAGGTGTTATTGGGTTTGTTGGATTAATCGTACCCCACCTGCTTCGTCTGGCTGTTGGCTCCGACCACCGTCGATTAGTTCCGGTTACAGCAATTGGCGGAGCACTACTGCTGATAGTGGCTGATACATTGGCGCGTACGCTGGCGTCTCCCGTTGAGATTCCGGTCGGCATACTCACTGCCGTGGTTGGTGCACCGATATTTTTATGGCTGCTGCAACGACGAGATACAAGGGGGGCAATAGCATGACGCTGCGAGCTGAAAACATTACGTTCTCCTATCGCCGCGAGCGGCCGGTGTTACGGGGAATCACCTTAGAGGTTCAACCAGGAACTGTTACCGCGCTGTTTGGTCCCAATGGCAGCGGCAAGAGTACACTGCTGCGTTGTATGAACGGAACACTTCAGCCTCAATCCGGTTGTGTAACGGTCAACGGCTGGCAGATTAATTCGATGCCCCGTCAGGAGATTGCTCGTAAAGTTGCGGTGGTACCACAAGATAGTCCTGCGGATGTGCCCCTCACTGTGGGGGAAACGGTTATGTTAGGGCGTTTCGCCCACTGGAATGTATGGGGCCAGGAAATGCCGGAGGACCGAATCATTGTGGAACAATCCCTTGCTCGATTAAATGTGTCTGACCTTACCGAGCGTTTCTTCGGTTACATCAGCGGTGGCGAACGTCAGCGTGTCGTGCTTGCCCGCGCATTGGCCCAGCAAGCTCCTATTATGTTGCTCGATGAACCGAACACTCACTTAGACATTTCGCATCAGGTAGAGCTGTACCGGCTGGTTCGTGAGCTTGCCAACGAGGGCAAAGCGATACTTATGGCTTGCCATGACATTTTTGTTACACCAATGTTTGTTGATAACGCAGTTTTGATGCAAGCTGGAAAGGTTTATGCTGCTGGTTCTGCCGCAAAAGTTCTTGCTCCCGATAACGTAGCAGCAGTGTTTGGAGCTTCTATAAAAATCTCTTGGCAAAAAAACTTTTCTTTTTCTGCGGTATTTTCTTGACGCAGTAGCACGAATTTGGTATTTTTATGCGCAGCAGGGTAAACGTGAGCTTTGTATGTGCAAAGTTCAATAATTTGTCAACTTTTTTTTTGGAGGATGGACTTATGAGAAGGTTTATTGTTTTAGCAGCAGTTTTGAGCTTGGCGCTCGGGGCCATCGTAAAAGCCGCCCCCAGTGTCGCCGAGGTAACTCACTCGGAATTTCAGGCGGTGGATGAGAGCGGTGAACACGTGTACAACGCAACCGATAAGGTCATTCTTGAAGGGATTTTGCTGCACAACCCGGCAGATATGTTAGACCCAACGCCCGATGATACTATAACTGAGACGTTCAACCTTGGTGGTGCGTGGCAAATCTACTTTCAGGGTGAAGGGGACAACCATGCAGGCACGGCTGTCTGGTTAGGGCAGCTTTACAACAATCTTCCGTGGGTTGCTCCCGAAGGAGGGTATTCAAACGAAGAGTTTATAGCAGAACTTAGCCGGCTGAATGCCGCTCAATTTAGTCCGGGAGATAGAATACGGGTTACGGGTTATTATCTGTCATACAAGGGTAAACTGAATATAAACGAGCAGCATAATAATAATGCCGACCACGATTTTAGCATTGAGGTGGTGGAGCGAGGTGTCGGATTGCCTCGGCCGGAGGTTGTTACACTCGATGAGTTAAAAAACGTTGAAGATGACTTCATTTTTGACCCCAATCGTCAAAGAGGCGGCGAGTATTACCAGGGTCGGCTGATAAAAATTGAAGATGTCTATTTCGTGGATGCAAACGGCTGGGGCCCGCATGGGGAGCTGGTAATAACCGATGGCACAAAGACCTTCGGCGTGAAATTGGGCCGCGGCAATGGTATCTACGCCGGCTCAAATAATCTGACCGAGCCTTTTGATATCATCGGGATTATGGACCAGGAGAGCCCGGAATTAACCAGCGGCTACCGGTTATACGTGATGAACTATGATGGAAATGGTTCTGTTTTAGCCAGTCGTGAACACCGTCTGGCAGATAAACCGGGCGATATAAATTTGGACGGTGTAGTTGACTGTGTTGATTTTGCCGAGTTCGTCGAAGACTGGCTCAAGCAAGAAACTGATGCGGGAAATTTATAAAAATGGTGGTCTGTGAAGCGTGGCTTTACTCTAATTGAGTTATTGGTGGTTATTTCCATCATTGCTTTGTTAATGGGGATTTTGCTTCCTGTAATGGGGCAGGCGCGTCTTCAGGCAAAAGTTGTTGCGGTCAATGCCGAACTGCGTGAGATAGGGATGGCACTTGAGGCCTATTCGTTTGATAATAACGACAAATATCCGCCAACCCGCGTGGACTGTATGCTTGGGGGCCACTTCTATCAGCTTCCCGTTGAGCTGGTTGAGAGTGGTTATCTGCCGGCGCCGGGCAGCGATACGTTTATGGCTGCCGGCATAGAAGACAGGTTTAATCGAGGATACACATACAAGTACAGGTCGGTAGGGGAACTAATTTATAACAGAACCTTCGTCATTCAAGATGGGGCATACCTCTGGGTTCCGGATGGATTTCCCGACAATGAGAAGGAAGAAGGGGATA
>JBDRTM010000575.1:0-2702 GCA_043824065.1 Planctomycetota bacterium
TTCTCAAACTGACTGATTCGCTGTGGCATTAAAAGGCAGAGGGAAAATAAGTGCAGCAGTTTATATGTGGTTTTGTTCTTGCTTTATTGGCTGTCGTGCCGGTCGTTGCCTTAATTCTACATAAAAAAAAACTTTCTAAAAATCAGAGAAATAAAAACGGGCATCTCCTTGAAGAATTAAGCAAGCTGACCGGCGAGCTTGTCCATGAAATCAAAAATCCCCTCTCTACCATTAAGGTAAATTTGAAACTTGTCAGCGAAGAGCTGGAGGATTCAGCTTCTGGTGAATTCAGCGAATCAGGCACAGAAAAAAATAATCGGAGATTCACAAGGGCGCTGAGGAAAATAGCCGTGATTCAAAAAGAAACCGACAGACTTGAGCAGATACTCGACAGTTTCCTGCGCTATGTTGACAGGACCGAATTACAGTTGGCAACTGCCGACATCAATGAGCTTATCGGTGATATGGTCGATTTTTATTCGCCACAGGCACACAGCCACTCGATAACTATTCGCCAGGGCTTGCATAATGAACCGCTCATTTGCAAGGTTGATACGGATATGTTAAAACAGGTGGTATTGAACCTGTTTATTAACGCCCAGCAGGCTATGAGCGAGGGCGGAGAGCTGATGATAAGAACAGACCGGCAGCAAAATGATGCAATCATTCAAATCAACGATACCGGCAGCGGCATTGCTCCGGACAGATTGCCGCACATCTTCGATGCTTATTACTCCTCTCGGCCGCGGGGAAGCGGACTGGGTCTGCCGACAGCAAAGAAAATTATCGAGGCACATAGCGGCACAATAAAAGTTGACAGTGAGCCGGGCAAAGGAACATCATTTACTATAAGATTACCTATCCAGGCCTAATGAGGTGTATCCTAAATGTATCATTTTTCGTTTAAGGTTGTCGATGCTCGTATCGATGCTCGTCATGGAAACTCGAAGCTCGTTTTTTCAAGTTTCCGGCTTCGAGCTTCGAGTTTCGATACCAGCTTCGACAACGACAAACCACTTCTATCCAGGCCTAATGAGGTGTCAATTTGATGAGCAGTAATACGGTAGTTTTGGTTGTTGACGACGAGCGTGACCACGCCGACGGAATTGCCGAAGCGCTTGAGAATTTGTACACAAAGCGTGCGAAGACGATTGCTGTTTACAGCGGCAAAGACGCTCTGGAAATCCTCCGCGAGCAGACAGTCGATGTTGTCGTTACCGATTTGAAATTGGGCGGTAACATCGACGGACTGGCCATACTCGAAGAAGTCAGGAAGCAAAATGACAAAACGGAAGTTATTTTAATAACCGCCTACGCAACCCTCGACACCTGCAAGAAAGCCATAAAGCGGGGGGCATACGATTATCTTGTCAAGCCTATTGATATTGACCAGCTTCGTACACTTGTGGCCCAGGCCGGCCGAAAAGTCTCGGCTGCAACTCAACGCCGAACACAAAAAACCAAAACAGACAAAGGGCAATTCGAATTTGAGGGTGTACAGAGTAACAACCCCACGATGGAAGGTATATTCGAGACCCTAAGACGTGTAGCGCCGACCAATATATCCGTCCTGATTGAAGGCCAATCCGGAACAGGCAAGGAGCTGCTGGCAAGAGCGATTCACTACAATTCACTGCGCTGGGACAAGCCATTTAAGCCGGTAAACTGTGCCGGCCTGACTGAAACTTTATTGGAGAGCGAATTATTCGGCCACGTCAAAGGCGCCTTTACCGGCGCAGCCAATGACAGAAAGGGCTTGTTTGAGATAGCGGATAAAGGAACTTTGTTTTTGGATGAAATCGGCGATATGGCGATGAGTTCCCAGGCCAAGCTGCTGCGCGTCATCGAGGATGGCATCGTTATACCGGTCGGCTCCAACAAACAGACCGTGGTAGATGTCCGAATCATTAGCGCAACCAACCAGATTCTGACTAAGCTTATAGAAGAGAAAAAATTCAGACAGGATTTATACTTTAGAATCAAAGGCGTAAACATTTCTCTGCCGGCCCTGCGCGACAGGGCGGAAGATATACCCGAACTTATTGAGTATTTTATCAAAGAAGCCGCCGCGGAGGTCGGCTCAAAAGTTACAGGCATAACCGATGCCGCGCAGACAATCCTTTCAAACTTTGATTGGCCCGGCAATATTCGTCAGCTTCTAAACTGTATCAGGACGATGGTTGTAATGTGCGACCGTAACAAACTCGACGTAGCCGACATTCCTCCTGAAATAGCACAGAGACGGCAATTGCCCCCCTTCTTGCTTTCACAAGAAAGCAGGGGGGCAGCCGGTTTGGCGGGTTTGCCATTAGACGAGCTGGAAAAGCAGGCCATTACAGACACATTAGCCAAAACAAAAGGCAACCGCGAAAAAGCAGCAAAAATCTTAGGCATCGGCGAAAGAACTCTCTACCGAAAAATCAAAGAATATAATCTGTAGGGGCAACCCCTTCGATATTCGTCATTCCTTGTTCGATATTCGATATTCTTTCTTTTCTTTTTTCTTTTGCCTTTTCCCTTCTTTTGTGTTATTTTCTGTCCCTAAAGGCGTGATGCATCCGGGAGCGGAAACTTTGCACGATATACGCAATACAATATGCGAGGTACGATATGTTTGGCGGGAATTGTGGGTTTGTGGGCGGTTAATTTTGCTTAATTTTTTCTTTTTTATTTTTCAATTATTGTCAACTATTCAAATAAGT
>JBDRTM010000576.1:0-9181 GCA_043824065.1 Planctomycetota bacterium
TAACAGAGTAGTTGAGGGTCTAAATCATGTTGCCATCAAATGCACTGACAATTGATGTGGAAGACTGGTTTCACATACTGGATAGCTCCATCGTACCTGACATGACACAGTGGTCGCATTTGCCCTCACGAGTAGAAGGCAACGTGGAACGAATGTTGCTGTTACTGGCCGATACTCATACGGTGGGCACGTTTTTTTGGCTGGGCTGGATGGCGCAGCGTTTTCCGCGTCTGGTCCGCAGGTGTCGGGACGCAGGTCATGAAATAGCCAGCCACGGTTACGGTCATCTGCTGGCATATAAAGTGGGGCCGAAAATATTCCAACAGGACATTACCCGCGCCAAGTCGGTACTGGAAAACATAATCGGCGCTCCGGTTAAAGGCTTTCGGGCACCCGGTTTTGGGATTAAGAAAAACAACGGCTGGGCTTTCGATATAATCAAGGAGTCCGGCTACGAATATGACTCAAGTGTTTTCCCAGGCACTCGGGAACATGGTGGTATTGTCGATTCACCTCTGGAGATTCACTTTATTGAAACGCAAAACGGACCACTACCAGAGATCCCTATGTCGGCCGTGGAAATTTTCGGCCGCAGGATACATCTTTTCGGAGGCGGTTATTTGCGACTGGCCAGTAAAAGTTTAATTCGTTGGGGTATTAAAAAAGTCCATGCCCAGGGCCGGCCGCTGGTGGTGTATATCCACCCCAGAGAAATCGACCTTCATCAGCCTCGATTGCCCTTTGGCTTGCAGCGGCGGTTTAAATGCTATGTGAACCTGAAAAGCACCATAGTTAAGCTGAGGTGGTTATGCCAGCATTATTCTTTCAGCACTATGGCTGAAATGGCACAAAGGTTCGTGAGCCAATTTAGCTGGGCGGAAGCCGTAAATAAAAAGCAGTTTTCTCTGCAAGGTCAAACCACCGGCCCGGAAACCACTTCCCGAATCAGATCGGTTGTGGTCCAGGGCACAACAACATACAGCGGCACAGACCGCACAGGCGAGAGTTCAGCCGGGCCGGATGCTAAAAAGCCGAGAAAACTCAAATTTGTAAAACTGGTTTCGTACAGTCACTAAAGAAAACAATGATTGCAATATAATTAAGCAGTATAAATTGAGTTGAGATTTTTCACAAGGAATGAGATATGGATGCCCTAAAAGGAACAGATCAAGCTGATTGGAGGAGAAGTAAGAATGGATGATTTGGAAGATAAAACCAAACGCAATACGAACTCGGCAGGAGAAAGTCGCCAGCTCCGTCCAGATCCGATAGTGCAAGCAAGCGACGATTATAGCAGGCCCCACGAAGGGATGCAGCCTACAGAAATCATACCTACTGCCAAAAAGCCGATATCTGCAGCCAATGCGACATTACTGCCTAATCAGTTTATGGGGACGGGGGGGCCAACGCAAGCCGTCCCGCCAGGAAGCGATATTATAGAATCGATGTTTCGTTTCAAATGGACGGTTCTGGCAGTTTTCATCTTAGTGGCCGCTCCCGCGATCGCCGTTATCTGGACCCAGGTAGTTCCTAAGTACCGAGCCAGGGCGGAAGTGCGAGTTCGGCCTATTATCCCGTATCTGGTCTTCCGGACAGAGGATAGCGGAATGATTCCCTTATATTCATCATTCGTGAACACCCAGGTTTCTATTATAGAGGGTTTAGTAGTCCTTCAACGTGCGTTGGATCAAGAGGAAGTCCAGGAGACACAGTGGTACAAGGAGCCTCCAAAACCGCTTGTGCAGCGGCTGCACGGAAACCCAGCTGACCCCCCTATGGAAAGGCTCAGGGATGCTCTTTCGGTCAAGCCTCGAAAAGAAACCGAGATAATTGACGTCACCTTTATGGATCCCAGCGCCAAAGATGCCAAGCTTATTGTGGATGCTGTTTTGGACCAGTATGTGAAATACATTGGGGAAAAGTCTGATGCGACTAAGGACAAGCTCTACAGCCAGCTGGCAGACCAGTACAAATCTTTGGAAAACGAAATCCTGGGGCGGGAGAAGATCTCTGCCGAGCTTAGCAGATCGCTCGGCACGGGAACTCCGCAGGAGCTTGTCTCCGGCAAGAGGGTTCGTCTGGATGAGACACAAGCACGTCTCAGCGAGCTGCGACAGAGTATTGCTGTATTGGAATGGAAGCGTAAGAAATTGGAAGACTTGATAAAGCAGGCCATTACCGATGACAGTAATGATGTGCCTGGCGGGACGGAAAAGCAACCAAAATACTATGAGGATGCGGAATGGCGGAGACTGGATATTAACGTCAAGACAATACGACACCAGATTGCCACCAGCTTGCTTACTTCCAAACATCCGGATAATATTCAAGCGAAAAAGGATTTGGAGTTTACAGAGGAATTGCTTCGGCTGCGAGAGGCCCAGCTGGACGAGCAGTGGCGCGACCGGCCGAAAAATGCGGCTGGAGTGCCAATAACAATTACCGGTGCCGGCGGCCCCGGTTACGAAGAAGAGTTGAGAACCTTGGAGCATCAACTGGCCCAGATAAAATATGAGGAGCAGCTTTTGCTTGCAGAGCTCAAGGAACAGCAGGCAGAGTTTCAAGGGCTTTTCGAAAGCGCCCAATTACTCGAGAAGGAGAACAACGCATTGCAGCACAAGCGTGAGCTGTTCAGTGCGGTTCGGCAGCGTCTGGACCAGAAGAATATGGAGCGCAACATACCCGGTTCAATCGAGGTGTTGACGCAGGCCTCGGTATCCTCCAAGCCTTACAATGACCGTCGAATTACGTTCACTGCCATGGCGCTGGTTATGGGCTTAGGTATGGGCGGTGGTGTGGCATTCCTAAGGGCCGGCAGGAATCAGGCCATTTATACTCCTAAGGACATGCCCCATCCAATGCAAGTTCCGTTCCTTGGGTACATACCTGTAACTCGTACCAGAAGAGCATCAGACGACGAGGTCAGTCCTGCCATGATCGAATCCATCCGGTTCGTGCGTACGGCATTATTGTCACGGCTGGATGGTCAGGGCAGCACCACCGTACTGGTTACCAGCGCCGATGCGGGGACCGGCAAGACGACCTTCACGATGATGCTGGGCAAGAGTCTTGCTCAGGCAGGTAAGAAGGTCCTCATGATGGATGCGGACTTCCAAAAGATGACTCTGACGAAGCGGCTCAACCTCTCCGATAAGTCCGGCTTCGTAGAATCTCTGCGTTGCAGGTCCATAGCCACCTGGCACATTTTCCCGACGGAAACATCCGGCCTGAGTATTATGCCTGCTGGAAATCGAGGCGATGACGGTGCGGTGTTTGAGGAAATAGCTAACGGAGCTTTCGAGACCTGTATTGGCCAGCTGCGTGAGCAGTACAACATCATATTGCTGGACAGCTCCCCTATTCTGACGCTGGCGGATGCAACAATACTTTCAAGCTATGTAGATGGCACCATTATGGTGGAGCGAGAGCTTGTATCGCGTCGCGCGGACGTAATCAGTGCACTCGCCCATCTTGGTTCTGCCGGGGGACGCCTTTTAGGGACCGTCTTCATTGGTTCAAGCAGTCACGAAAAATACGGATACCATTATCATTATAACAGAACCAGTGAGTCATACTTATAGTGAGTCAAAGAAGTCAATCTGATATATCAACTGTTTTTGAAGTTGGCCGGAAGCTGCGCCTGACTTAGCTCACATTTTTCAGAGCAAAACTACAATTATTTTACGCAGATTAACAAAGTGAAGAATGAGGCATTGCCCAGAGGGTATGAGGCGTTTCAAGTTGAAAATGAGGTATCTCCAAGAAGAAATGAGACGTTTCAAGTTGAGGATGAGGCGTTACCGGTTCGAAACGAGGCGTTTCCAGTTAAGAATGAGACGTTCGCCGTTGAAAATGTCACGTTTCTGGTTGTAAATAGGACATTGCCAACTGAGAATGAGACGTTTCCAGTTGTAAATGAGGCATTGCTAAAAGGAAATGATGCCTTTGGAATTAAAAAAGGGGTAAAGGGGGTGAGAAAAGGGGCAGAGGGGCACAGAGGGGGCGGTTTCACAGTGCGACGGTATGAGTGCGAGAGTGCGAAGAATAGTGCGAAAGTGCGAGAGTTAGATTGCATGTTTTGAATCGATTTGTTATAATAGTTCCGGTAAGAATAGAATCAGAGCATTTTCGCTGATATAGCAAAGTACAGAAAAACTGAGGATAGTAATATGGACAATTACTAAGGAGTATTATTTCATCATGAGCCCAAAAACAGAGAATATAATGAATAATGCCCTACAGCTACCGCGCGAAGCCCGTGCATTGGTTGCTGAGAAACTTCTGGAGAGTCTGGACTACGAGGAACCTTTCGAGATCAGTTCCGAGTGGGAAACAGAGATTGAGCGGCGGTGTCGAGAGATAGATGACGGCAAGGTTAAATTAGCACCAGGCGATCGAGTTCTCAAGGAAGCCGCCAGGAGACTGCAAGGATGAAATATTGGTTTCACCCGGAAGCACGTGTTGAGCTTTTGGAATCTGTTGCCTACTATGAATTACAGCAGAGCAGGCTTGGCCAACGCTTTTTTGACAGCATTACTGATGCGATCTGTCGTATACAGGCTCATCCAAAGATGTATCGGCAAGTCTCAGGCCAATGGCGGCAGTGTCGGATTCCAAGGTTTCCATTGGGGCTGATCTACAGAATCAAGAATCGAAGAATTGAGATTGTTGCCGTTATGCACCTTTGTCGCAAGCCAGGCTATTGGCAAAACCGAATTGCGGGGATACACGATGACAAGTTGTAATTATCGATGAAGATTACATATTTTGAATCGATTTGTTATCATTGTTCCGGTAAGAGTAGAATCAAAGCATTTTCGCTGATATAGCAAAGTACAGAAAAACTGAGGATAATATTATGCGTTCTGCACCGAAATTGAATCCTGAATATATAATAGACGTCAATGGGGACAAAAAGGCCGTCATATTGTCCATTGAGGAGTATGAAGAGCTTATCGAAGACCTGCAGGATTTGGCGGTTCTTGCCGAACGGCGAGAAGAGCCGGTTATGCCCCATGCAGACGTCGTGGCTGATCTGAGGTGCAATGGCTACCTATCAGATTGCAAAGATGCCTATAGATAAGAGGCTGCCTTCTTGGCACAAAGGGGCAATAAGTAAGGGACAAAGGCACAAAGGTAACTTTGATCCTTTGCCCCTTTGCCACTCTGCCACTGGACTTAACGCCACTTTGCCACTTTGATCCTTCTGATCCTTTGCCACTCTGCCACTGGACTTAACTATGATTATCACTCCAACTCAAATCACTCATTCCGGCCCGGGCGTTGACCTGTCGAGCCTGCCCCAGGGCGTGTCTATCAAGATGTCCGACCCGGTCAAGGACTTCAAGTATGCCCGCAACGCGGTCACCCTGACCTTCGACCTGTCAGGCTACGAAAACGTACATCTTGCCTTCGAGGCGATGGAATTCGGCGAGGAGCCGCACGCCCCGCCGTCGAACCCGTTCACAGGAGAAGCCGATTTCGACGGTGTGGCGGTCAGTACAGACGGCGTTACGTGGTACGAGGTTCAGGACCTGCGGCACCTGCGGTCTGACCGGTTCCTTGGCTACGATATCGATCTGGACGCTGCCATCGCCCAGTGGGGGCTTTCTTATAGCAGCGAATTCCAGATTCGTTTCTGCCAGTACGACAATAATCCGGCACCGATGGACGGGATTTTTCTCCACAAGATAGAGCTGCTCGGCGACCTGCGTCCGCCGATCCTGCACCTGACCATGAATGACAACGCGTCAAATCCAACAGTTCTGGACTCCGCCGCAAGCCAGCGTCATCAGACATTCATCGATCCGGGCGGGGCGACCCCAACACTAACGCCCATTCCGTCCCTGGGCCGAACGGGACCACAGCTCTGGCCTTTGACGGTGTGGACGACCGGATAGATTTCGGGCCGACGTTGCTGAGCGAGATGGTGGGTGCGGGCCGGGATTTCACCCTGGCGTTCTGGTACAAGACCGATAGCAGCCCCGGCGACACCACAAAGATATTCTTCCGTCGGCGGATGTCGTTTTCGGAGCCGCACGTGACGGGCTATGTTAGCAACGACCGCATCTACTGGCTGGTGGGATGGGGTGATGGTTATATGTGGCTCTATTCGGCGTCCGGCATGCTCAATGGTCAATGGCGGCATGTGGTCTATCGCCGCCAGGGCCAGACGCTGACACTGTGGATAGACGGCGCCCTTCAAGAGACCAAGAGCCACCCCGACTATGCGAAAGGTTTTTTCGCCGGCGCATGGGACCCGCGAGCGATTGGACAAGCCTATCAGAGCAGTGACTCAGATTGGCCCTTCGCTATGGCCGACTTCCGAGCGTACGACCGGGCGATCACGGATGCGGAAATCGTGGTGCTGAGCCAGTGAGATGATAGGACTAAGCATACTTTTTAACTCGTCTGACGGGCAATTAAGCGGCAGTTTGGTTGGCGGGTTTTCCAGAGATTCAAATATGCCCAACAGCAATCGGGAGGAATCCAGGCTTTCGAAATCTCTCAGCTAAATTTGTGTGATTTTATTGTTGACAAGGTATGCTTTCAGATGTATAGTTATATTATACATTTAAGGAGTACATTATGAAGGCGTCTGTTGTGGATTTGCGTTATAGAATGAATGAAGTATTGAAGGCTTTGGACCGTAATGAGGATGTGAGCATTCTATGTCGAGGCAAACTTAAAGGTGTCATTAAGGCCGCACAAGGAAAGTCAAAGCGAAAAGTATCTGACCATCCTTTCTTTAATATGTATAAGGACGGCGGATCTGTTGAGGAGTTAATGGGCCGATTACGTGGGGGACGGTATCGTGATATTTGATACGGATGTCTTGATTTGGATTCAGCGGGGAAGCGAGAAGGCCGCACGAGTAGTTGATCGATCAATCGACCGCTATATTTCAATTGTCACTTACATGGAGCTTTTGCAGGCTGCGACTAATAAAAAACAACATGAATATATATCGGATTTTCTCAAAGAGTTCGGATTTCAAACATTGCCGCTCACGGAAAGTATAGGACACCGCGCAGCAGTCTATGTTGAAGAGTATTCCCTTTCACATGGTATTAGAGCTATAGATGCAATCATTGCAGCTACAGCTACTGAGAATCACTTGCCTTTGTGTTCGGGCAACGCCAAACATTTCAAGGCGATTCAGGAATTGAAATTCAAGTTATTTAGACCATAGCTTCTGTATGAGATCCTTATCAGCAAGGCTCTTCGGCAGCACCTGGAACTCCAGCGCAATCGGCATAGTGTACGGGGCCGCACAATCCGACTGGCCGTTCGCCAAGGCCGACTTTCGGGCCTACGACCGAGCGATCACGGATGCGGAGATCGTGGCAATGAGCCAGTGAGATGGTAGGACAATCAAACTGATTGCTCGACCACAGAGTGCACCAAGACCACAGAGAAATCTCCGTGTCCTCCGTGGTTAGAAAGGCTAATTGCTAAACGCTATACGCTAAACGCTGAATGCTGGATGCTAACCGCTAAAAGCTAAAAGCTGACTTAGCTTACATTTTTCAGAGCAAAAAGGTAGATTTTGGCAGAAGAGTCTTTTCAAAACAACTTCTTCGATACTGAATATCTAAAGGCTGATTTGAAAGGCCGGTCTGTCCGGGGCGGGGCTGTGACAAGAGATGCAATGTGACAGTAGAATCCGTTATAAGTGAACAACGAGAAGTTGTACCCGACTTTCAGGTAAAAAAATGGACGAAATTATAATTGAACCTAACAAGAGCTTGAAACACTTCTGGCAGGAGCTTTGGGCGTATCGAGAACTCTTCTATTTTCTGGCGTGGAAAGATATTCTGGTACGATACAAGCAGACCGTGATAGGTATTGCCTGGAGTGTACTCCGCCCGTTATTGTCGATGGTTATTCTTACCGTAATTTTCGGTGGGGTCGCCAAGCTGCCGTCCGGAAATACGCCCTATCCGATACTCGTTTGTGCGGCGATACTTCCCTGGCAGTTTTTTAGCAGTATCCTCAGCCTAAGCGGTAATTCGCTGGTTGCGAACCGCAACATGATTACTAAAGTCTATTTCCCACGTATCATTATTCCCAGCACGTCTATGGTGGTTAGTTTGGTTGATTTCCTTATAGCATTTGTGATTCTCGTGTGTTTGATGCTCTGGTACGGCTTTTGGCCAAACTGGAAGATTCTTGTCCTGCCGTTTTTGTTGCTCTTTGCTGCTTTGACATCGCTGGGCGCAGGGTATTGGATTACTGCCTTGAACGTGAAGTATCGTGACTTTCAGCACATTGTGCCGTTCATAGTGCAATTCGGATTGTACGCCTCACCCGTAGGATTCAGCAGCAGCTTAGTACCGGAAAAATGGAGGCTGCTGTACTCTCTCAACCCTATGGTAGGAGTTATCGACGGCTTTCGCTGGGCATTGCTCGGAAAAGAAGCCAGCCTCTACCTGCCAGGGTTCCTGATATCCATAGGCCTTGCTATAACGCTCTTTATCACCGGAGCGTTATTCTTCACTAAAACCGAACGCAAATTTGCAGATATTATATAGTTACCAGCTATCCACTACGAGCTATTCTTATGAACACCGTTATCAAAGTAGAAAACTTAGGCAAAAAATACATCATTGGCCATCAAAGGCAGCCGCATTACCAGACACTGCGTGATACTATGGCCCATACGGCCAGAGGTATTTGGCAGCGCATTCGCCATCCGCTTTCGCCCAACCGTGAATCAATTGATTTGGAAGAGTTGTGGGCGCTCAAAGACATCAATTTTGAAGTTCAACAGGGAGAGCGCATCGGCATAATAGGCGCCAACGGGGCAGGCAAGTCCACCTTGCTGAAGATTCTCAGCCGTATTACCGAGCCGACCACCGGAAAAGTTCGCATCAAAGGCCGTGTATCCAGTCTCTTAGAGGTGGGAACCGGCTTTCACCCGGAACTCACAGGACGGGAAAATATTTTTCTCAATGGTGCCATTCTTGGTATGACCCGCCAGGAGGTTAAACGGAAATTCGATGAAATTGTTGCCTTTGCCGAACTGGAAAAATTCTTAGACACGCCGGTAAAACGCTATTCCAGTGGTATGTATGTCCGCCTAGCCTTCGCTGTGGCTGCGCACTTAGAGCCGGAAATATTGCTTGTCGATGAAGTCTTAGCGGTGGGAGATGCCAATTTCCAGAAGAAGTGTCTCGGG
>JBDRTM010000577.1:0-7570 GCA_043824065.1 Planctomycetota bacterium
GAATTGAACAGAGCGGTTACGGGATATTAGCATTTATTACAAATCACGGCTATCTTGACAATCCGACTTTCAGAGGAATGCGACAAAGCTTAATGCAGACATTTGATGAAATATATATTTTAGACCTGCACGGAAATCAAAAAAGAAAAGAGACTTGCCCAGATGGTTCCAAAGATGTAAACGTTTTTGATATAAAGCAAGGTGTGTCTATCGGAATATTTATAAAAGAAACAGATAATGGCACTCCTGCTAAAATACATCACGCAGATTTATACGGATTGAGGAAAAACAAATATGAATGGTTAGCTGAAAATGATATTGAAAACACTAAGTGGCAGGAACTAACACCACAGAAACCTTTTTATCTGTTTAAGCCGTTGGATTATGAATCATTCGACGAATACAATAATAGCTGGAAGATTACGGATATATTTCCACTGAACGGTGTAGGATTAACGACAGCAAGAGACCACGTGGTCATTGATTTTGAAAAACGGGGATTAATAAAACGAGCTACGTTGTTTCGAGACTCCAAGGAGTCGAACGCTGAACTTTGTCGAAAGTTACATATTCCTATGAAAAAAGGTTGGAATATTTCTAATGCTCGTGAACTGATAAAAAAAGAAAATAGTCTCCAAAATTTTATTTACCAAATAAGATACAGACCTTTTGATGATAGGTTAATATTTTACCATGATTCTTTAGTATGGCGAACAGTAAAAAAAGTTATGTATCATATGCTAACGGGAGAGAATTGTGGACTAAATTTCATGCGGCAGGTTGCATTGGATGAAAAATATACACACTTCGGAGTTACAAGGAACATCATTGACAACAGAGCATTCTATAGTAATAAAGGAATTATGAGTTTAGCGCCCTTGTATCTGTATCCAATGCAAAAAAGCAATGATTTATTTGAGCATTCGGAATGGCCTGCTGGTAAGGGTGGTCGGGTACCGAATTTATCGCCAGAGTTTGTTAGGGAATTTGCTCATTCCGTAAAATTAGAGTTTGTTTCGGATGGTTTTGGTGATTTGAAAAAGACTTTTGGGCCGGAGGATGTATTTCATTATATCTATGCGGTATTTCATTCGCCGGAGTATCGCAAGCGGTATGCTGAGTTTTTGAAGATAGATTTTCCGAGGGTTCCGCTACCGAAAAGTAAACTGCTTTTCTGTAAGTTGTGCAGTATCGGAGAGGAACTGTCCAAGTTGCACCTGATGGAAGCGCCGATTTTGGAAGATGATAAAAAACGGCCCAAATTTCCTGTGGAAGGTAGCAGTATAGTAGAGAAGGGTTATCCTCAATACGTTGCGCATGCGGACAGGCCGCAAAAGGGAAAGGTTTATATAAACAAAGACCAGTATTTTGAGGGTGTAAGACCTGAGGTGTGGGAGTTTCATATTGGGGGTTATAAGGTTTGCGAAAAGTGGCTGAAAGACAGACGGCAGAGAGAGCTTTCTTATGAAGATAAAAGCCATTATCAGAAGATAGTTGTAGCACTGGGTGAGACAATTCGGTTAATGAATGAGCCTTGCTTGTCAGAAATGTTCCAGCAAAACCCCGCATGAAACGCAGGGCTAAATATAACGGCATAAGTCCTCACCGCCCATAAATTGGATTATAAACAAGATAGGTTGATAGAAAGGAGACTTAATATGCTTTTAATGAGCACTTTCCTTTGGATAATTATTGGTGTGGCTGTTGTGATTTTGGCTGTGTTTATTGGAACGAAAATAAAAGATAGATATTTTTAGAAAGCAGGGTGTTTTCACTGGGTTTTTAGTTTGAAAATGTAAGGTAGAGTGCCTGCTTGTTTGGGTAACCTATTATTAGAATTTTCTTGTAAATGTAAAGGTAAGGCGGTAGCATCTTCAGCCGGAGAATATTCTCCAGAAGCCCTACTTTCGTGAAGAATATTCACAGGAGTAATATCTTGAGTTAATCAAGCATATCCAATCATTTGAGAATAATAGGGACAGCCAACTATAAATGGATGGGTCGAGTGCACAGAAAACGGTAATGTTCCCAATAATGTCAAGCAGTAGTGAGTAAAAAAAAGGAGAAAAGCAAATTCATAGCAAGGAGTGAATGAACGGAATGCGACTATATCTAATCAATCCCTCAAACCCGCTTGTCAGCATCGTCAACGTCAAGGAGAGCCGCTGGAACCGTTACCGCGTATGGAAACCGCTCAACCTTATGGTTCTCGCGGGTTTGACCCCGCCGGAGTGGGAAATCGTGATCGTGGACGAGAACCTCGGCGCACCGAACTACGCGGCCATGCCTCGGCCTGACCTGGTGGGCATTACCGCTTTCGCCTCGCAGGCGAACCGCGCCTATGAAGTGGCCACTCACTTCCGCAATCTGGGTGTACCCGTGGTCATGGGCGGCATTCATGCAACCATGTGCCTGGAAGAGGTCATGGAGCGAGTGGATTCAGTCGTCACGGGGGAAGCTGAGGGCATCTGGTCGCAGGTCCTGGAGGATGCTCGTCATGGCAGCCTGAATCGCCGGTATGACGGAGGGCTTGCCGAGATAAGCGATGTCCCGCTGGCCCGCCATGATTTGCTGGCTACGGGATATGCCTTCGGAGCCATTCAGACCACACGCGGCTGTCCCTTGAACTGCAGCTTTTGCAGTGTGACGGCGTTTAACGGGGCCAAATACCGCCAGCGACCCATTTCAGATGTCGTCCGGGAATTCCAGTCGATTCGTGAGAAACGTGTTCTGGTGGTGGACGACAACCTTATCGGGACGCGTCCTGAACACATCGCCCGTGCCAAGGACATGTTCCGTGCTATGGCACAAGCGAACCTGCGAAAGGAATGGGTTTCCCAGGCCACCATTAACTTCGCGGATGACGAAGAACTTCTGGTGTTGGCCGCAAAGGCCGGGTGCAGAGGCATCTTCATTGGCTTTGAGTCCCCCACGCCGGAAGGGCTTCGGGAGATCGGCAAGAAACTCAACCTTCTCAAAGGCCGGGATTTCCGCGCCTCAGTACGGCGCATACAACGGCACAACATTCTGGTAGTGGGTTCGTTTATCATCGGTCTGGACATAGACGAACGGGGTGTCGGCAAACATATCGCCGAGGTGGCCCGTCAGTACGGTTTGGACAATCTCAACGTGCTGTTTTTGACTCCCTTGCCCGGCACGCGCCTGTGGGACAAGATGAAATCCGAGGATCGCGTCGCCCTTGATACGTTCCCGGAAGACTGGAAATACTACACACTAACCTTCCCGGTGGCTCGGTATAAGCATTTGTCTCTGGACGGCATCATCGAAGAAATGATCTCGTGCGACCGGGACTTTTATTCCATGCCGCGCATTCTGCGCAGGGCATTGGGCAACTTATGGCATCGCCGCCAGCCGCTGATCAGCTTGGTGGGTAATCTCTCATACAGGAGCAATCTCCGGCTGAACGCTAAGGCATACGCGAACCTCAAGAGTTACTCGGACAACAGGCACAATTGATTTTCGTGGGATTTGATGGAATTTGCGAACAATTGGGGTAACGGATAGAATATGAAAAGAGCAGATTATAATTCTAACCAATCGCTGGAGTGGACGGCTTATCGCCCTCGCTGGGCTTCAAAGTCAGGCGAACATAATGGAAAAAGGGAAGATATATGAAAAGAAAAGTGGGTTTGTGGATTGATCATAGGAAGGCTGTCATCGTGTTTCTCGCCGGCGAAGAGGAAGAAATGAACTTGGGAAACTGCCGTTTGGGCCGGGCAAGCTCTTTATTGCAGAAAACTATCCTGAGGCTGTTGGTATAATGACAGCACTCAAGGCAGGAGTAGCTTTGTCCTCAGTGCGACGGCCACTTGCAGAGACTAAAATCTCTCGCGAATGCGCCAAGTCCTACACGGAAAAAGGTTCGAGAGTTGATGATACTGTCAGGATAGCAAAGAAGCAGGCAGCACAGCCAGGGAAGATGAAAGGATTCCTGGTCCCCTGCCCCCGACAGAAAAGCAAGTGAGCTAACATCGGGGGTAAACTAAGTAAGTCAAGGGAGTAGTTCTCGGGGATAAACTGATTTTGCACCCCCGGACAGAGGACCCCCGCCAAAGAATTGCGGGGGCAGGCCCCCGCCTAAGACCCCCGATCAGGTCGAGGGCAAAATTGCGGGGGCAGGCGGGGCTAAATATAAATGAACCCCGACCGCAGGTGTCGGGGCTAAACGTAAAAACCATCAATGAATTGATGGGCTGCCTTATAGGCAGGTAAGTAGTTGAGTACGCCGTGCTTTGGTGATACTGGATAGAATCACCTTTTGGTGGGTAGTGCCAACCAATAGCAGCGAGAAGCTGGAACAAAAGAGTCGATTTGCCTGAAAAAGGAGGAAGCAGGGCCAAGGAGCGGAGGGAGAGGAAAGAAAAGCGAGATAACCTCAGCCCTGCGAATGTGCACTTAGGACTTGTAAATAAATTATCTTTACCAGTCCTAATGAATAATATATCACAAAGGTCTATGCAAAGCTATATTTTTTTACTAATTTTTTTCGAAAATATAATTCCGGCCAGAGGCGATGTTAGTTAATTGGTTAATTGGTTAATTAGTTAATTGGTTAATTGTTGATTAGTTAATTGGAACGAAAGCAATCCCCCAGGGCAAGCTTGTGGGCTAAACGACCTCCAATAAATTAAATTGGAGTAGAGTTATGCAAAATAGAGGTTAGGCATATATTATTTAAGAAAATCAGGTTTTTTGGTTTTCTTGAATAATCAAATAAACGTTTACTGGGCAATAATTTATCGTTTGAAAAGAAAAAATTAAAAGACAATTTTTCCTTTTCAAAGTATGCCTAACCTCGATTTTGCAGAAGGCTTTTAAATTGGAGGGGTAAATATTTTTTATGTGTTTATGCTTGACGAGCAGGCTTTTAATTGATAATTGGTAATTTATTATTGATCATAAGGATTGGATCAGGTTTAAGATTGAGTTGAAAGGAGGCCATTATGGCAAGAATAGTTCTTACCGCAGTAGTCATCGTCTTATTGAACGTGCTGGTTGGCTGCCAAGGTGTTGACAGCGGCAGAGGTCAGCTTATGCCGACCCGCACCAGAACGTCGATCGGGGCCGCCGGGGTAGTTACGGTAGTCGATGCCGGTGAGACCGATTTTGTGGAGCAGATAGCGGTCAATCGCCAGGCATATCGACAGGGTCTTCAATTGCTGGTAGGATACTATACCAGGATTGGCAACAATATGAAGCTTAACTGGGCCAAAGAAGAGCTGTCGGAACTGGATTCTATCCCTCAATATAAGTACATTATTGACGCTGAGTCCGCGGGGGCGAATTTGAGAGCGAGCACTTCGATTCCGGAGGCAGACGAAATCTATCTGGATGCCCAGGAGCTTCAAAAACAAGCCGGTGCGTTACTCGTGATAAAAGACGATGACTTATTACGTTTGGCTACGGATAAATACAACCGGCTCATAAAGAGATATCCTTCGAGCGACAAGATTGACGATGCGGCATACAAGGCGGGTGAAATTTATGAATATTTCAAGGATTATTCGATAGCCCTTTTGTATTACAAAAGAGCCTATCAGTGGGACCCTGGTACCATGCATCCTGCGAGGTTCCGGGCGGCACGTATTTTAGATAAACGCCTGCACCGCTATGCCGAGGCATTGGCGCTTTATCGGGAGGCCCTCAAAACCGAAGGTGCATATGAAAGGCATCGGAAATGGACGGAGTTTGCTGAACAGCGTATAATAGAATTGTATACGGTCGGGGATAGCAAATAGTGACGTTGGCAAAAGGGTAGCAAAAAGTTTTTGGGTAGGAACTCGGGCCTGGCTGGACATCAGGCCCGTTTTTTTTTATGTAATAAGAGGGACCCCGCCCTGCGGGAACCCAAAAGAGATGCTGTCGGAATTTGAGCAAAAAGTCGGTTATTTTATCAAAGCTAATGAACTTTTCGGCTCTGCGGAAAAAATTTTGTTGGCTGTTTCCGGCGGAGCAGATTCGACGGCGCTTCTATATGCAATGCGGGCCTTGAGCAGTGAGAACATTTTCGGTGCCAAGCTGCTCTGCGCTCATATCAATCATCAGCTAAGAGGGGCTAAAGCGGATTCGGATGAAGATTTCGTTATCGCACAGGCAGCCGAGCTGAAGTTAGCCGTAACAACGAAGCAAGTGGATGTACGCGGGTTCGCCGGTCGTAATAAGCTGTCGATTGAGACGGCCGCCCGGAAACTGCGGATTAAAAATCTTATCGAGATTGCAGGGGCCAACAACTGCG
The DNA here is from genome assembly GCA_043824065.1 of Planctomycetota bacterium. GTDB lineage: Bacteria > Planctomycetota > Phycisphaerae > Sedimentisphaerales > Anaerobacaceae > NIOZ-UU13. The sequence continues at coordinate 6,257 of JBDRTM010000577.1, forward strand.
ATTGTGTTGCGACGGCACATCAAAAAAACGACAATGCCGAGACCATTCTGCAGCGATTAACTCGCGGCACAGGATTTCGCGGGCTCGGGGGAATTTGGCCGATGCGTGTCTTCGGCGATGAATTTACTGATGTTTATAAAACAAATGAAACTGTGGTGAAAACAAGAGGCACAAATGGGTCAACTTCAACACCCCCAAACAAGTTTGAGAGTGGCACCCAGTACTGCCCGAATTTTGTAAGGCCGTTGCTGTGTGTCCGGCGAGATGAGATTATTAAGTACTTACAAGAGCGGAATCTAAAATGGCGACAGGACCATACAAATACTGATTGTACATACAGGCGAAACTATATTCGACATCGGCTGCTTCCGGCATTACAACAGGATTGCAGCGGTCCGCTTGTGGAGCAATTATCTGAGCTGTCTGAATCGGCCCGCAGGTTCTATAAGCTGGTTTGCAGTCGTGCAGATGAGGTTCGGCAGAAAGTCGCTGATTGTGCCGGTGAAAAGGTAACGCTGGACTCGAAGATGCTTTTGGCCCAATCACAGCCGGTAATGGTTGAACTTGCTCGGCGAAGTTTGACAGCCGTCGGCTGCGGCGAGAGGGATTTGACTCAACGTCATTATGAAGGGATACTGCGATTAGCAGAGCAAAACGTCAGCGGCAGGAAAATAGATTTGCCGGGCGGATTTGTAGTTGGCGCCGAATACGGGAATTTGATTTTTTCTCGGCCACAGAAGTCAGAAATCAGAAGTCAGAAGACAGAAGTCAGAAATCTGTCCTCTGTCCTTGCCGTAAGGCATCCTGTGGACTGTCCTCTGTCTGCTGTTGTCCTGGAGGTTCCGGGGCAAACAAGGTTCGGCAGGTATTTGATAAAAGCAACAACCCTCGAAGCTAAAGAGGAGGAATTCGAGAAATTCAAAGCGGGAAAAAACAATTTTATTGAGAGGTTTGACTTTGATAAGATAAAGCCGCCGTTGATTGTTCGCCTTCGCAAGCCCGGCGACAGGTTTGTTCCTTTGGGTTTAGGCGAAGAGAAAAAGGTGGGTAAATTCCTTACCGCTGCGAGGGTACCACAGGAAGTACGACAGAAACTTCTTATTGTTGCCGACAGTAAAAAGATAATCTGGGTTTGGCCGATTCGAATAGGTGAGCAAGCTAAAGTAACCAGTGGGACCCGCAAGATTCTTCAGCTACAAATAACCAGCATGCCGATGCAAGCTAAATAGTACCTGTTGCGGAAAATAAAAACCGACTATGTCACCCCTGCGAAAGCAGGGGTCCAGAGCGAAAAAGCTGGATTCCCGCTTCCGC